>JAFAWI010000290.1 GCA_019241915.1 Alphaproteobacteria bacterium | reverse complement strand
ACCTTGAAAATGCCGCGCTGGCGGACGAGGCGGTCGCCGAGGCCGCGGCGATCGCGATCCCGCATCCGAAATGGCAGGAGCGGCCGCTGCTCATCGTGGTCGCCCGCCCCGGTTGTCAGCCCGACCGCGACAGGCTGATGGCGATGCTGGCCCAGCAATTTCCCAAATGGATGCTGCCCGACGACGTCGCGGTCGTCGACGAACTGCCACACACAGCGACCGGCAAGATCATGAAGTCGAAGCTGCGCGAGATATTCGCGAACCGCAGGGCGACGGACCTCTCGGCGTGACGCTTCGCGACCCGTTGCGCGCACCGCCGCCGACCGGCGGGCCGCTGCTGTCCATCCAAATCCTGCGCGGGCTGGCCGCACTCGCGGTCGTGATCGCCCACCTGCGGCGCGAATTCGAGCTCAAACTGCACATCGCGGACCCGCTGGCCGCGTTTAGCGGCTGTGACGGGGCCGGGGTCGACGTGTTTTTTGTGATCTCCGGCTTTATCATGGTCTACGTCTCCGAGAGCCTGTTCGCGCAGCCGGGCGCCGCGTGGCATTTCTACGTGCGCCGCTGCCTGCGCATCATCCCGCTCTATTGGACCGTGTCGGCGGTGTTTCTTGTCTTTGTGCTGACCCATTACGAGACCTTGGGCGCCGCTAATCTGTCGCTGCCGGCGGTGGTCGCCTCGTTTTTCTTCGTCCCGTGGCCGCTGCCGGATGGCACCATGGCGCCGCTCTACGGCGTCGGGTGGACGCTCAACTACGAGATGTTCTTCTACCTGGTGTTCGCGCTGGCTGTGGGCCTGCCGCGGCGCCTTGCGACCGGCGCGATCGGCGTGACCTTTGTCCTGCTGGTCGCGCTGGGACAACTCGGCAAGCCGCTGCCCCACCCGCTCGACTACTGGACCGACCCGATCATCCTCGAATTCGCGTTTGGGGTCGGCGTCGCCGCGGCGCTCCGCGCCGGCATACGGCTCCCGTTTTGGGGATCCCTCGGCCTGGTGCTGGCCGGCGCGATGATGGTGCTGGCGATCGACCCGCTGCCCGAGCTGCGCTGGCTGCGGTTTGGCGTGCCGGCTGCGCTGCTCGTCGCTGCATGCGCGCTGACCCGGGCGCCCCGACTGGTGGCTTGGCCGTGGCTGGCCATGGGCTTTCTCGGCGATGCGTCCTATGCCTTGTATCTGACACACCCGATCGCGTTGGCCCTGCCGCGGCGGCTCTTCCCCGGGCTGGTCGATCCGCAGACGCAGCCCTGGCTGTTCGCCGGGCTGCTGATCGCCACCGCGGTGGCGACGGCGGTGGCGACGCACGTGCTGTTCGAAAAGCCGCTCACCCGCTTTCTGCAGAACCTTGCGGCGCGGAGACGCTTGGCAGCGCCGGCGGCTCCAGTCCGGCTCGCCGCTGCCAAGCGCTAGATTGGCGCCACCGATTTCCCAACGCGGGGAAATTGCGTTACATCGGGGCATGACTGTCACCGTCCGCTTCGCGCCGTCGCCGACGGGGTTCCTGCATATCGGCGGGGCGCGCACCGCGTTGTTCAACTGGCTCTTTGCCCGCCACCATGGCGGCGGTTTCCGGCTGCGCATCGAGGATACCGACCGGCAGCGCTCGACGCCGGAAGCGACCGCGGCGATCGTCGATGGTCTCAAGTGGCTCGGGCTCGACTGGGACGACGAGGTCGTCTACCAGTTCTCCCGTGCCGCGTACCACGCCGATATCGCCCGCGGGCTGCTCGATGCCGGGCACGCCTATCGCTGCTACTGCACCCCCGAGGAGTTGGAAGCGATGCGCGCCAAAGCGCTCGCCGAAAAGCGCTCGGTGCGCTACGACGGCACCTGGCGCGACCGCGACCCCGCCGAGGCGCCGCCCGGTGTCGCGCCGACCATCCGCCTCAAGGCCGAGCAGACCGGGGCGACGACGATCCACGACCATGTGCTGGGCGAGGTGACGGTCGCCAACGAAGAGCTCGACGATCTGATCATTCTGCGCTCCGACGGCACGCCCACCTACAATTTCTCGGTCGTAGTCGACGACCATGACATGGGCATCACCCATGTAATTCGCGGCAACGAGCATTTCCGCAACGCGTTTCGCCAGACCCAGGTCTACCGCGCGCTGGGTTGGGCCGAGCCGGCATGGGCCCATATCCCGCTGATCCACGGCGCGGACGGCGCCAAGATGTCGAAGCGCCACGGCGCGCTCGGCATCGAGGAATACGCCAAGATGGGCTACCTGCCCGAGGCGCTGCGCAACTATCTGCTGCGTCTCGGCTGGAGCCACGGCGACGACGAGATCGTCTCGACCGAGCAGGCCATCGCGTGGTTCGATCTGGCCGGCATCCACCGCTCGCCGGCCCAGTTCGACTTCGCCAAGCTCGACAGCATCAACGCGCACTACCTGCGCCAAGCCGAGGACGCCCGGCTGGTCGCGCTGATCGTCCCGCGGCTCGAAGGCGATCTCCCCGGCACGCTGACAGAGATCGACCGGCGCCGGCTGCAACGCGCCATGCCGGCCCTGAAACCACGCGCTAAGACGCTTGTCGAGCTGGCGGAGAACGCGCGCTTCTACGTGGCGCCGCGTCCCATTGCGGCGGCTCCCGACGCGGCCAAATTGCTGACCGCCGAAGCGCGCTCGCTGCTTGGCGAGCTTACCGGCGGCCTCGCCGCGAGCGAGTGGCAGACGGCAGCGCTGGAGGCGGCGCTGCGCGATTTCTCCACCGCGCGCGGTATCAAGCTCGGCGCGGTCGCGCAGCCGCTGCGCGCGGCGTTGACGGGCTCGCTGGCCTCCCCCGGCATCTTTGAGGTGATGGAAATTCTCGGCCGCGACGAGACGCTGGCGCGGCTCGACGATGCGGCGCAACCGCGGTGATCTCGCAACCGCGATATTGCATTGCAATATTGTGGCGCTGTTTGATAATCAGCCAGCGGGAGCTTATTCTCGCGCGACTGGCATGATGGCGCTCACCGGGCGCGGCGACGAGGTGGATCCGATGGACGGCAACACGACGAAACCGGGCTCGCAGACCGGCACGATGACGCTGACCGACAACAGCACCGGCAAGTCGATCGATCTGCCGGTGATCGGCGGCTCGGTCGGACCGAAGGTGATCGACGTCCGCAGCCTCTACGCCAAGACCGGCTATTTCACCTACGACCCGGGCTTTATGGCGACCGCGGCGTGCCGGTCGAGCATCACCTATATCGACGGGGACGAAGGCGTCCTGATGTATCGGGGCTACCCGATCCAGGAACTGGCGGAAAAGAGCGACTTCCTGGAAGTCGCTTATTTGTTGCTGAACGGCGAATTGCCCAACGTCGAGCAGAAGGACCAGTTCGTCCACGACATCACGCACCACACGATGGTGCACGAGCAGATTACTACGTTCTTCCGCGGCTTCCGCCGCGACGCGCATCCGATGGCGGTGCTGTGCGGCGTGGTCGGCGCGCTGTCCGCCTTCTATCACGACTCCACCGACATCAATGACCCGTACCAGCGGATGGTGGCCTCGCACCGGCTGATCGCCAAACTGCCGACGATCGGCGCGATGGCGTACAAGTACGCCCACGGTCAGCCGTTCATCTATCCCAAGAACTCGCTCGGCTATGCCGAGAATTTCCTGCACATGACGTTTGCGGTGCCGTGCGAGGAGTACAACGTCAGCCCGACCCTGGCCAGGGCGATGGACCGCATCTTTATCCTGCACGCGGATCACGAGCAGAACGCCTCGACCGCGACGGTGCGCAACGCCGGCTCGTCGGGAGCCAATCCCTTTGCCTGCATCGCCGCCGGGATCGCCTCGCTATGGGGTCCCGCGCATGGCGGCGCCAATGAGGCCGTGCTCAAAATGCTCGCCAAGATCGGCGACAAGTCCGGCATCAAGGACTTCATCAGCCAGGTCAAGGACAAGCACAACCATGAGATCCTGTTTGGCTTCGGTCACCGGGTCTACAAGAACTACGACCCGCGCGCCCATGTGCTGCGCGACAGCTGCCACGATGTGTTGGCGGAGCTTGGGATCAAGGACGATCCGCTGCTCGACCTGGCGATGGAGCTCGAAAAGATCGCCCTAAACGACGATTACTTCATCACCCGCAAGCTCTACCCGAATGTCGATTTCTATTCGGGCATCATCCTGAAGGCGATGGGCTTCCCGACCTCGATGTTCACCGTGCTGTTCGCGGTCGCGCGCACGGTCGGCTGGATCGCGCAGTGGACCGAGATGATCGAGGACCCCGACTCCAAAATCATGCGCCCGCGCCAGCTCTTCACCGGCTCGGATGAGCGCCACTACGTTCCGATGCAGGAGCGGCGCTGACTCAATGTCTCCCTCTCCCCGCTCGCGGGGAGAGGG
>JAFAWI010000100.1 GCA_019241915.1 Alphaproteobacteria bacterium | reverse complement strand
GATGCGGCCGCGCGTGCCGCCTGCCGCGTTGCGGCAAAGACGCTGCCGGCGCTGTCGGCGGAACGGGTGTGGCGCGAGCTGAGCGGCTTGCTGTCGCTGCCCGAGCCGCTGCGCGCGCTGCGGCTGATGCACGAGGACGGCGTGCTGACGGCGATCCTGCCGGAGGCGACGGCGCTTGACCGCTTGGAGCGGCTGCCCCTGCTGTCAGGCCCGGATGCGGTGTTGCGGCTGGCCGCGCTCGTCGGTGTGGACCGCGCCGGCGCAGCCGCGGTGGCCGCGCGGCTGCGGCTGTCGGCGGCGCAACGCAAGCGGCTGGAAGGGTTGGCGAAGCCGTGGCCGATGGCGCTGGCGGGCGACACGACGGCGCAGCGCCGCGCGCTCTACCGCCAGGGAGCCGCGCGCTGCCGTGATCTCGCGTTGCTGCTTGCCGGCGAGGGGAAGATCGCGCCGCGGCAACTGCGCGATTTCCTGGCGCTTGCGGAAAGCTGGACGACACCGGTCTTGCCCGTCGGCGGCGACGACGTGACGGCGCTCGGCATTGCGCCGGGGCCGCGCGTCGGGCGGCTGCTCCGTGCGGTCGAGCGCTGGTGGGAAGAGGGCGATTTCGCCGCGGGGCGCGATGAGTGTCTGGCGCGGCTCAGGGAGCTTGCTGCGCCCTCCTGATCGCGCGCCAGATGCGCTCCGATGTGGCCGGCATGTCGATATGCTCGATGCCGAGCGGCGCCAGCGCATCGAGGATGGCGCAGACGATGGTCTGCGGCGCGGCGATTGCGCCGGCCTGCCCAGAGCCTTTGACGCCGAGCGGGTTGGCCGCGGTCGGTTGGCCGGCGAGGATGATGTCGAGGTCGGGCAGGTCGTCCGCCCGCGGCAACGCGTAATCGTTGAACGACCCGCTCAGCAACTGCCCCGATTGGGGGTCGTAGACGGTGTGTTCGAGCAGCGCCTGGCCGATACCCTGCGCGACCCCGCCCTGCACCTGACCCTTGGTCAGCAGCGGGTTGATCACCGTGCCGTAATCGTCGACCGCGAAATAGCGGCAGAGCGCGACGGCGCCGGTCTCGCTGTCGATCTCGACCTCGGCGACATGCGTGCCGGAGGGGAAGGTGATCCGGTCGCATTCGTTCCAGACATAGGCGCCGAAACCCGGTGTCGCGTCATCGGGCAAATTGGCCGGATCGGCGGCAGCCCGCGCCACATCGAGCAGACCAATGCCGCGGCCACTGCCGGCCACCGTAAAGCGGCCCTCGGCAAAACTCAGCTCCGCGGACTCGGCCTGCAGCAGACCGGCGGCGAGGGTGCGGCCTTTGGCCAGCACCGCCTGAGCCGCGCGGTGCAGCGCGAAGCCGCCCTGGTGCATCGAGCGCGCGCCGCCATGCCCGTTGCCGCGCGGCACTTCCGCCGTGTCCGCCTGCACGAGGCGGAACGTCTCGATCGGCAGGCCGAGCAGGTCGGCGGCGATCTGCGGATAGCTGGTTTCGTGGCCCTGGCCGTTCGACTGCGTGCCGAGCACCAGCGAGACTGCGCCATCCGCCTCGAAGCGGATCTCGGCGCCCTCGTTGGGCGTGCCGCGCGCGGTTTCGAGAAAGCACGCGATGCCGAGGCCGCGCAGCTTCCCCGGCGGCGCCGCGCGACGCGTGGCGCGCGCGACGGCGGTGTCGAGATTGTGCACGAACTGGCCGCAGTCGACGGTGGTGCCGAGCGCCTTCTGATACGGGACCTCGCGGATCAGGTTGCGCCGCCGCAATTCGGATGGGTCGAGCCCAAGCCGGCGCGCCGCCAGTTCGATCAGCCGCTCGGTCAGATAGTTGGCCTCAGGCTTGCCGGCGCCGCGATAGGCATCGATCGGCACGGTATTGGTGAAAACGCCGCGGGAGCGCATGAAGATCGCCGGGATCACGTATGGCCCGCCCATCGCGGTCGACGGCGCGTTGGTCGAGCTGCCCGGCCCACCGGTCGAGAGATAGGCGCCGAGATTGG
The DNA here is from genome assembly GCA_019241915.1 of Alphaproteobacteria bacterium. Classification (GTDB taxonomy): domain Bacteria; phylum Pseudomonadota; class Alphaproteobacteria; order ATCC43930; family CGMCC-115725; genus DATARH01. The sequence continues at coordinate 867 of JAFAWI010000100.1, read as the reverse complement.
CGATGGTTTCGGCCTCCAGCGCGAGAAACCTGCCCTCGGCGTCGAGCGCCAGCCGGCCCTTGGTGACATTGTCGCGGCCCTGCGCCGAGGAGATGAAATCCTCGCCGCGCTCGCCGATCCATTTGACCGGCCGCTGCAGATGCCATGAGGCGAGCAGCACCATGACCCATTCGGGATAGAGGAAATTCTTCATCCCGAACCCTCCGCCGACATCGGGCGCGCGGACCCGGATGCGCTCGGGCGGAATATGGAAGACGCTATCGGCGAGCTGGGCGCGCAGACTCTGCACGCCCATTCCGGTTAACAGCAGGTCGAAGCTGTCGGTCGCCACATCGTAGTGGCCGATGGCCGCGCGCGGCTCGATCGGCGCGACGACCAGCCGATTGTTGACCAGTTCGATCTCGACGACATGCGCCGCCGTCTTCATGGCCGCGCCGACCGCCGCGGGGTCGCCCTTCTCGAAGATGTAGGAGAGATTGCCGGGCGCTTCATCCCAGAGCTGCGGAGCCGCCGGCGCCAGCGCCTCCCTCGCGCCGACCACGGCCGGCAGCGGACGATAGCGCACATCGACCAACTCGGCCGCGTCGCGCGCCACCTCGCGGGTCTCGGCGACGACAAACGCCACCGGATCGCCAACATGGCGCGCGCGGTCCGTTGCGAAGGCGAAACGTGGCGGCACGATCATGGGCCCGACCGTCGCGACCTGCGCGATGCAGGGCAGCGGGCCGAAATTTCGGGCGGCAAGATCGGCGGCGGTAAAGACGCCGTGCACCCCGGGCAGCGCACGGGCCGCCGCGGCGTCGATGCCGTCGATCTGGGCATGGCCGTGCGGCGAGCGCACCACGATGCCGTGGAGCTGGTCCGGTG
>JAFAWI010000567.1 GCA_019241915.1 Alphaproteobacteria bacterium | reverse complement strand
CGCCTGCACCGGCGCCGCCTCCCGCAGCCGTTCCGGCACCCTCGCCCCCACCGGAACCTGTAAAGCTCGAGCCGCCAATACCGGAGCCTGAGCCGCCGCCTGTCGCAACCACGCCACCGCCACCCCCTCCGCCGCCGGTGGTCACCGAGCCGCCGCCCCCGGCGGCGCTCGCCGAGGTATCGGCGCCGCCGCCCAAACCGGAAACGCGGCCCATCGCCAAGCCACGACCGCGGCCGGCGCCGCTACCGCCGCCACAGCCGGCAGCCGAGCCGGCACAGCCGATCGAGCCGGCGCGGCCGGTCGTGCCGCAACGGCCGCGCGAGGCGTGGCCGCTGCCGTTGTCGCCGCAGGCGGGGCCGCCGCAGGTGGCGGCAATCCCGCCGCCACCAGCGAGCCCGACCATCAGCAGCGACTACCGCACCGTGCTGAGCGGCTGGCTCGAATCGCATAAGCGATATCCCGAAGAGGCGCGCCAGCGCGGCGAGCAGGGACGCGCGGTGCTGCGCTTTCGCGTCGACCGGTACGGCCGTGTGCTCGATTACACCGTCGTGGGCAGCACCGGTTTCGCCGATCTCGATGCCGCGGTGCAAAACATGATGCGCGGCGCAACGCTACCGCCGTTCCCGCCAGGCATGCCGCAATCCGAGATCGAGGTATCGGTGGCGATCCGTTTTGGCCTGAGCCGGTAAAGGCCGTACACGGTCACGGGAAAATGACCCGGTGCGGCCCGCAAGACATGGCAATTGCCGACGATCGTCCCGACAATGCCGCGATGGACGACAGGCTGCGGCGACACTCCTTGTGGCGGCTGATGCCGCTCGCGGCTCTCCTGCTGCTCGGCGCGGCGTTCCTGCTGAGCGGTGGACGGGATTATATCAGCTTCGCCTCGCTCGCCGCGCACCGCGACGCGCTCGCGGCGGCAGCGGCGCGGGCCGGTGGGCTGGCTGGTCTCGTATTCGTGCTCATCTACGGCGCGCTCACTGCGCTATCGGTACCGGGTGCGGCATTGTTGACGCTGACCGGAGGTTTTTTGTTCGGTGCCTGGCGCGGTGCTGTTTACGCGCTGATCGGTGCTACGCTGGGCGCGACCGCGGTCTTTCTCAGCGCCCGCGCCGGGCTTGCCGGCGCCGCCGCGTACGGCGGAGCGCGGCTGCAGCGTCTCGAATCCGGGTTCCGTGAAAACGCGTTCTACTATCTGTTGTGCCTGCGTCTGGTGCCGGTGTTTCCGTTCTGGCTGGTCAACCTGACCGCCGGGGCCACCGGCATGCGGCTTACCACCTACGTGGCCGCGACCTTTCTCGGCATGATGCCCGGCGCTTACGTCTATGCCAGCATCGGCAACGGGCTGGGCGGCCTGATTGAAACCGGCGACCGGCCCGACCACTATGCGATGTTTCGCCCGGCGATCCTGCTGCCGCTGCTGGGGCTGGCGCTGCTCGTTCTGGCGCCGGTCGTCTACAAACATTGGAGCGGCCGGCGACGGCAATCCGCGCCATGAAGCGGCTGACGCCCGATCTTTGCGTGATCGGCGGCGGCGCCGCCGGCCTCGCCGTTGCGGCAGGCGCTGCGCAGATGGGGGCGCGGGTCGTGCTCGTCGAGCGCGCCGCGATGGGCGGCGACTGCCTCAATTGCGGCTGCGCGCCCTCCAAATCGCTAATCGCCAGCGCGCGGCTTGCGCATGAATGGCGCCGCGGCGCGATAATGGGTCTTCGTATGGCCCCGCCGACAATCGACGCTGCGGCGGTGGCCGACAGCGTGGCCCACGTTGTCGCCACCATCGCCCCGAATGACTCCGTCAAGCGATTCGAGGCGCTTGGCGTTACCGTCTTACACGCCGAAGCGAAGTTTACCGGAGCTCGATCGATACGAGCGGGAGACGCCGAGGTGCAGGCTCGGCGGTTTGTGATCGCCACAGGTTCGCGGCCGGCCGTCCCGCCGATCCCCGGCCTCGACACCCTCCCCTACTTCAGCAACGAAACGATTTTCGCTAACCGAACTCCGCTGCGGCACCTCGTCGTGATCGGCGGCGGCGCGGTTGGCATCGAGTTGGCTCAGGCGCACCGGCGCCTTGGTGCCGCCGTGACGGTTCTCGACATCGGCCCGCTCTTGCCGCGCGACGACCCCGAGCTGGTGGCGCTGCTCGCCCAGTCGCTCGTCGGGGAGGGGATTGTGCTGCGGCCCCACACGCCGGTGGCAGCCGTCGAAGGCGATCCGCGTGGGCTTGCCGTTGTTCTGGAAAGCGGTGAGCGGATCGACGGCTCCCATCTGCTCGTCGCCGCGGGCCGGGAGCCGAATGTCGAGACGCTCGATCTTATGGCAGCGCGTATTGCCGCCACCCCGCACGGGATCACGGTCGATGCCAGGTTGCGCACCAGCAACCGCCGAGCCTATGCGATCGGCGATGTCGCCGGCGGACCGCAGCTCACCCATGTCGCGCTCTACCACGCGGGTATCGCGATCCGGAACGCGCTGTTCCGCTTGCCGGCGCGAACCGACTATCGGGCGCTGCCGTGGGTCACCTACACCGACCCCGAGTTGGCGCAAGTGGGGATGAGCGAGGCGGTGGCGCGCGATGCGTATGGCGACAAGATCCGCGTGCTGCGCTGGCCATTTACCGACAACGACCGCGCACATACCGAACGCGACACCGCGGGTATGGTCAAGGTCGTGACCGCCGCGAACGGGCGTATTCTCGGCGCCGGCATCCTTGGCGCCGGCGCGGGCGAGCAGATCACGACATGGGCGTTGGCGGTCGCCCAGCGTCTAAAGATCGGTGCGATCGCCAAGCTGGTGGTGCCATACCCGACACGCGGCGAGGCCGGCAAGCGCGCCGCGGGCGTTTTCTACACCCCCACCCTGTTTTCTCCCGGCACGCGCCGGCTGGTCCGTCTGCTCGCGCGCTTCGGCTGAGGAGCGAGACGATGTTGCTGCGCAGCCTCTCCGCCCGCCTCCTGGTGCTGACGGTGTTCTTCGTGATGCTCGGCGAGGTGCTGATCTTCGTGCCGTCGGTCGCGCGGTTTCGCATGACCTATTTCGAGGACCATATCGCGGCGGCACATATTGCCACCTTGGCGCTGATAGCGAGCCCGAGCGGCAGCCTCGACCAACCGCTGATGGATGAGCTGCTGGCAGAAGTCGGGACGCATTCCATCACGCTGCACCGGCCGAGCGGCACGGTGCAGATGTTCGACGGGCCGGCGCAGGCAAGTCCCGACGTCACCATCCGCCTCGCCGGCGGCGGCAATGTCGGCCGGATGATCGAACGTTCGTTCGAGACCTTGTTCAACACCGGCAACCGCGCCCTGCTGGTTGTCGGCATGTCGCCGTTCGAGCCCGACACCGTGGTCGAGATCCTGCTCGACGAGGCGCCGCTGCGCGCGGAGATGTGGAAATTCGGCGGCCGCATCTTCCGCCTGTCGATCATCCTGTCGCTGATGGCCGCGGTGCTGGTTTATCTCAGTCTGCAATGGCTGCTGGTGCGACCGATGCGGCGCATCACCGCCAGCATGGCCCTGTTCAGCCGCGATCCCGAAGACGCGTCCCGGGTCATCGTACCGCGCGGAGGACGCGACGAGATCGGCAGCGCCGAGAAGGAGCTCGCGGCGATGCAGGAGACCGTGCGGCAGGCGTTGGGCCAGCGCGCACGGCTGGCAGCTCTCGGCACGGCGGTAACCAAGATCAACCATGATTTGCGCAACATCCTGGCGACTGCGCGGCTCGTCACCGACGGCCTCACCGCCAGCACCTCGGCGGAGGTGCGCCGGGTGGCGCCGCGGCTGATCGACGCGATTGACCGAGCAATCGGCTTATGCAGCCGCACCTTGGATTTCTCGCGCGACGGCGCGCCGCCGTTCTCGCCCAGCCGCTTTGCGCTGCGTCCGCTGCTGGAGGAGGTCGCACAAAGTTTGCCCATCGCGACCGAGAAAGAGGTTGCCGTCGAGCTGGCGGTGCCGTCCGAGCTTTCGGTCAAAGCGGATCGCGATCAAATTTATCGCGTGTTTCTCAATCTTGCCCGCAACGCGCTCGAAGCGGGCGCCCGAAATCTTCGGATCACTGCGGCGCGCGGCGACGGCATTATTGAAGTCGAGATTGGCGATGACGGGCCCGGCTTGGCGCCGCGCGCGCGCGAAAACCTGTTCCGGCCGTTCGCCGGTTCGGGACGGCCCGGCGGCAGCGGCCTCGGACTCGCGATCGCGCGCGAGCTCATGCGGCTGCACGGCGGCGACCTGACGCTCGTTGCCTCGACCGGCGCCGGCACGATGTTCCGCGTGACGATACCGGCGGCGGCAAAACCGACGATCAGGCTGCCCGCAGCGGCCGCCGAAGCCGCAAAATGACGCGCCGCTAATCGAGCGACAGCGTCAGCGACTTGAGATAGGCGCTCTCGGGCAGCGCCGGGTGCACCGGATGGTCGGGTCCGGCGCCGGCGTCGCGCAGGATGCGCGCGGTCCGGCCCGCGTCGGCGAGACCGCGGCGTACGGCTTCGGCAAAGTCCGGAGTACCGACATTGTACGAACACGAGGCGATGAATAGAAAACCGCCCGGCGCGGCGAGCCGCGCGGCGAGATGCGCCAGCTTGCGGTACCCGCGCAGCGCCGCGGGCGCGTCGCGCTTCGACCGCGCGAAGGCCGGCGGATCGGCCACGACGATGTCGAACCGCTCGCCTGCGCGAGAGAGCGCGGACGTCTCGGCGAAGACATCGGCGCGGCGGAAGTCGCAGACCGCGGCAACCCCATTGCGTGCCGCGGCTTCGGCCGCGAGCGCCAGCGCCGCTGCCGATCGATCGATGCCGAGGACCGATTGGGCGCCGCGGCACGCCGCCGCCACGCCAAAGCCGCCGGTGTAGCAGTAGAGATCAACCACGCGCGCGCCGCGGGCAAGCCCGGCAACAAACGCGCGGTTGTCGCGCTGGTCGAAGAACCAGCCGGTCTTCTGCCCGCCGATCACATCGGCAAGGAACGTCACACCGCCTTCCTCGACCGCGACAGGACCGCCGATCTCGCCGAGCGCGACACCGACATCGGGGCTCAAACCCTCAAGCGTCCGCACCGGGCTGTCGTCGCGCAGCACGATTGCCTGCGGCTGGAGCAACGTCCGCAGAGCGTCGATGACAAGCGGCTGCAACCGCACCATCCCGGCGGTATTGCACTGCACCGCGAACACGGGGCCGAAGCGGTCGACCACGAGGCCCGGCAAACCATCGGCCTCGGCGTGGACCAGCCGGTAGTAGGGACTTGGGTAAAGCCGTTCGCGCAGCCGTAGCGCGCGCTCCAGCCGGCGCAGCACAAAACGCCGGCCGATCGGCCGCGCGGCATCGCGGTCGAGCAGGCGCGCGGCCAGCAGCGTGTGCGCATTGAACGTGGCGACGCCAATCGGGCGCCCGTCGGCGCGGTTGAGGGTTACGAGGGCGCCCGGCGGCAGCCCCTTGGCCGCGGCGTCCATCTGCACTTCGTTGGAATAAACCCACGGATGACCGGCCTCGGCACGGCGATGGCCGCTGGGCAGCAAAGTCACGACCGAGCGCAAAACCGGATCGTCTTCAGCGGCCGGCATCGCGACGACGCTTTCCAGCGGCCGCACATCGGGCATGGCTTTCGGCCTTCTGCAGCAGGCGAGCCGATTAGGCCATGCGGCCGGTGCTGTCAAACCGGAGAGTGGGAGAGGTTGCCGCGACGCACTCGATCGGTTGACGGCCCTGGCAAAACGATCGGGCGGCAGCCGAGCGGTGCGAGAAGCTCTTCAGGAGGCGAGAACTTGCCCGCCTTTGTCGAGGTTGAGCCGCGATGCTTCAGCGTCGCAGTGTTGTCAACAACCGTTGCGGTATCGCCTCGGCCTCGACATCGCCGTATAGCGCTTCCAGCACTTCTTCCCCGTCGCTGTCGCCGTTGAGGAAAGTTCGAATTTGACGGTCGATCAACTCGTCCAATTCGCTTAGCAGGGCGGGAGCAATTTCAATTTCCGTGCGGGAGGCGATGCCGATCTGCGTCATTGTCGTACCGTTTTCCTGAAGGATGTCCGCCATATTCCAGCTGTAAACAGCCTGTAACTGAAATGTATCCCATAGATGGCGAAAATTTTTTCGGCGCCCGCGTTGCGACGCAAGATCCCGGCGTGTGTCTTCAGCGCTAGGCGTTGCATTCACGATCCTCAGAGAGTAGACATTCCGGCCCCGACCAGGGTGGGGAAGGCGCTGTTGGCCTGAGGTGTCTCCTTCGTCTTCGGTAGAAGACCACTATCGATGCGCCCGTAGCTCAACTGGATAGAGCACCAGACTACGGATCTGGGGGTTGGGAGTTCGAATCTTCCCGGGCGCGCCAGCTTTCCGATAGATCCGCGAAATCGTTCAAACCACTTCAATCCCGTCTGATTCGGCGCGTCATCGCATGCGGGGCTCCGGTGCCGATGCGCTTCGTTTCACGAGCGGATTGTGGCATAGCTTTGGGCGGTTGGGGGTCCGGCCGGCGCCCGCGGTGCGGTCTCACTCGTGGCCGCGCCAAGGTCGAGGATTGACTATCGGTTAGGCGGACCACCGCTCGGAAGGCCGCTACCACTCCACGGCGGTCGGGTTGCGGTCTATGCGCTTCATCAGTCGATTGCAGTCTCACAGTTTACGAGAATGGCCACCTAGCAGCGCTGTCTCGGCAACAACTTGACCGTAACAATGGTATCTGATCGGTAATGCCGCTTGGCCGACCGTCGCGAGCTCGCAGGATCGGCGGGGAGGGGAAGCTCGATGGTCTCATTGCGGAAACACCTCTGCGCGGTCGTCGCGGCCGGCCTGGTTGGAGTGTACTGCTCGGCCGGCGAAGGCGCTTCGTTTGGCTTGCCCATCGAACCCCCTGCGGCCACGCCTGCGCCGACCAACGAGCAGCCACCAGCTGAACCCGAAACATTTCCTCTTGATTGGCTTACGGCATTTCACAACGAACGCCAGAAGCTCAAGGACGCGGGCGTCACGTTTTCCCTGCACGAACGAAGCGAGGTTTTCGGCGACGTCGCCGGGGGCGGCCGCCGAGGGCTCTCCTATAACGGTTTGACGATCGCGAAGCTCGACATCGACCTTGATGCGACAATGGGCTGGTCGGGCGCCGAGTTTTTCACATCTGCCTTCGACATTCACGGTCACGGCCCATCGCGCAGCCTCGTCGGCAACCAGCAGCTTCTCAGCAATATCGAGGCGACACCCGATCTGAAGCTCTTCGATGTATGGCTGGAACAACGCTTTTTCGACAAAAAGCTGATGCTTCGGCTCGGACAGGAGGGGGCAAACGACGAGCTGATGCTGACCGCTTATGGCGGGCTATTCCTCAATTCGAGTTTCGGCTTCCCGGCCTTGCCAGCGCTCGATTTGCCGTCCGGCGGCCCGAACTATCCTCTGGCGACCCCCTTCGTCCGAGCGCTTGTGTCGGCGACCGACAATGTCACTGTCGTCGCCGCTCTGTTCAACGGCAACCCGGCACCGGCTGGCCCAGGCGACCCGCAGAGCCGCGACCGCAATGGATTGGCTTTTCGCCTCAATGACCATGTGCTTGGTTTCGGCGAACTGTGGTATTCGCCGGATACCCAGGCCGCCGCCAACCTACCCACGACATATAAACTCGGCGCCTGGTATTCGACCGATAATTTTGCCGACCAGCGTCTTGATGCGTCGGGAGCGCCGCTCGCCGCGTCCGCCGGGCCGGCACTCCGGCACCGCGGCGACTGGGCAGTTTATGGGATCGTCGATCAGAAGATATGGCAGCGGGAAGGCGCCAACGACCAGGGTATCGGCGTTTTTGTGCAGGCGATGGGCGGACCTGGCGACCGCAATCTGAGCAATTTTTTTATCGAGGGCGGGGTCAATTGGCAGGCGCCGTTCAAGGAGCGCGGCGACGATGCGTTTGGCATCGCCTTCAGCTATCTGGGCATCAGCCCCGCGGCGCGGGCCTTCAGCGCCGATCTCGCCGCCTTTACTGGCGTCGGTTCGCGCTACGCGAGCAATGAGACGGTGCTTGAAGCGACTTACCTTGCCACCGTCACCTCGTGGCTGACGCTGCAGCCGGACATCCAGTACGTGATAAACCCGGGCGCCAACGGGATACCTGGTCCGTTCGGCACGAGAGCGCTGCCCAACGCGCTGGTTCTCGGCCTGCGCGCGACATTCCGGCTCTAGTGAGGGGCTCCTGCGTCACGCGACTGTCACCAATCCTCGATACGCGTTGGCGTTGGATGAACTCGCTCGTCTCGATCGCGGCGTTCTCGGCGGCTCGGCGGTGTTCGCTGCGACGCCTCTGCCGCGCCCTGGCGGTCGCGCTTTTGTCGGCTCTGGCGCAACCGGTCAAGGCCGCCGAGTCACCTGAAGCGGTTTCCCCGGCTCCTGCCGACTCGCCCGCCACCGCAGATGCCGCCGATCTGTTGCCCGCGTTGAGCGTTCATTCGCAGCTGACCTTTGTCGACCAAGGCAATTTCCGCTTCCGCTCGCCCTACGCCGGCCCCAACAGCCTCAACCCCGGCAATCGCCAATTCGAGACGATGTCGGCGACCGAATTTATCGGTTGGCGGCCGTGGGGCGGCAGCGAGATCTATTTCAATCCGGAGCTCGATCAGGGTTTCGGCCTCGGCCACACCACCGGCCTCGGCGGCTTCCCCAATGGCGAGGCGCAAAAAGCCGGCAGCCACGTGCCGCGCCTGAACATTGCGCGCCTTTACCTGAAACAGGTGTTCGGGCTCGGCGGTGAGCAAGAAGACATCGCCGACGATGCCAACCAGGTTGCGGGCAGGGCTGACGTTTCCCGGATCACGGTTTACCTTGGCAAGCTCGCCGTTAACGATTTGTTTGACAACAACGCCTTCGCGCACGACGCCCGAAACGATTTTCTGAACTGGTCGGTTTGGGAGGGTGGCGCTTACGATTACGCGGCCGACCAGAAGGGCTATAGCGACGGTCTAGCGCTCGAACTCAATCAAAAAGATTGGGCGTTTCGAGTCGCAGACTTTCTTGTCCCCCGCACGTCGAACAGCCGCGATTTGGCGCCGCAAGTCCTAAAACGAGGCGGCTTTCAGGCCGAGCTGGAGGAACGCCACGCGCTATTCGGTCGAGACGGTAAACTCCGGCTTCTTGGCTTCGCCAACCGTGCCTATGCCGGCAGTTACGGTGAGGCGCTGCGGACCCCGGGGGTCGATATCTCGTTGACGCGCAAGGACCGTTTGCTGACGGGGCTCGTCGTGAACCTGGAACAATCGATCGCCGAGGATGTCGGCGTCTTCGCGCGCTTCAGCTACAACGACGGCCACAGCGAGATCATGTCTTTTACGGACATCTCGCGCAGCGGGCAGCTCGGCCTCCGGCTGGCTGGCGGCCCTTGGGGCCGGCCGCAAGATGTGCTCGGACTGGCAGGGGTCGTCAACGCGCTGTCGACTGTGCAAATCGCTTATTTTGCTGCCGGCGGTACGGGCATCCTGATTGGCGACGGCAGGCTCAATTACGCGACAGAAAAACTCCTGGAATTGTTTTATCGGACCCAGCTAACCCCGGCGTCGTCGCTGAGTGCGGATTACCAATTTGTTGCCAACCCTGCCTACAACCAGGATCGCGGCCCCGTCTCGATACTGGCAGCGCGCCTGCATTTTCAGTTTTAATTTCCGGTTGAACTGGAAGGGAGCGCATACGCTGTCTCGTCATCGAGGATGATGCCGATAACGGTCCGTTACATTTGCAACGGGCTGAGTCGTGCGGGGAATGTCCCGACGCTGTGCCGCGACGGGATCGAAGGCCTCGGACTCGCCTGCAACGAGGACTATGACGTCATTGTTCTCGACCGGATGCTGCCAGGCGGCATCGACGGGCTCGCGATCCTGTCCTCGCTGCGGGGCCTCGGCAAAAACAGCTGGCGCAACGTTCTGCGCTTACCCTGGGGTGGCAGCCGCGGCCGATCTGCGGGGGCAGGGGCAACCGGGCGCTACCACCACGCGCGGGCCCAATGGTGCCATGGTCCCCACGGTCGCGGCGTCAGCAGCGGCGGCGGCGCTGCGAGAACCATCGGCGGCGGCTCGTAATACACCGTCGGCGGCGGGGCCACCGCAACGATTTGGGCCGGCGGTTCGACGATTTCGCCGGCGCTCGAGCTGTATGACGATACCTCGGTGCGGCTCGTCGCGTGGCGGCGATAGATGCGGTGGGCGACGTGAGGGTGCGCGGGCGGGCAAGCGGGCGAGGCCGCCACCGCCGGCGGCGCGGCCTGGGCTTGAGGCGATGGCGTTGCGGGTGCGCTCGGCGTCGCTGCGGTCACCGGTGCGGACGCGGCGGGCGCCGGCCCACTCGCACCCTCCTTGCCCGAAGTTTGCGCCAAAGCAACGGCGGATACCGCAACCGCGCCTGCCAATGCGGCAGCGCCATAAGCGTAGTACTTCATGCTCATCTCCCATTTGCTCGGCACGGACTCAACAGCAGCGGGCTCTATTGGTTGCCCGCTGCGGCTAGCTTTGCGCGAGAATGAGACTTCCTTGCGGCATATCGCCGATTGATGGCGAACATGCGGTCGCTGCAACTCTGCACCGCCGGCCGGCTCCCCGTTACGGCCGCGATCGGGCAAACGACGCAGCACCTCGGGTACAGCCTGAGCGGCGCGTGAGCAGGGTCGTCTACCGCTGTGGTCCGTCCGCCAGGCTGGTGGTGAAGCCTTGTGACGCCTCTATGACGCGGATGTCGTTGCCCGGCGCATTCTCCCAGGCGTCGGCGCGGCGCAGCTCGACTGCGTTTGGCGGGGTCCGCGTGGTCGCGCGCGCCGCCGCGACGACGGGATCGGTCAGTTCATGGCGATAGCATGCCTCGCGCGCTGCCGCCGCCAGCCGGTTGAAGCTCGCATCGCGCAGCATGCATAGCTGCAACGCCAGCTGCTTCGACTGATCGAGTGGATAGATGCTCTCGACCAGGCTGAGCAAGTTTCCCGGCTGCAAGGCCGCCCCCGCGGCCGAAACACCCACCATTGCGGCGAGCACAACCGATTTCATTCGCCCCTCCACTGCTTGAGGACGGCGCGCCAAGTCCGCGGCTGCAATAAACACCCGGAAGTTTAATGGGCGTGCGACGAGCCGCGCGGGGAACCGGCAACCATTCGTGGACTCAGGGGGTTAGCCTTATCGAGGCTTGGCCCGGAAACCGGCGGCTGGACGAATCGGGCGGGCGGCACCCACCGGCTGCCGCACCCCGCGCTTCGCTTTCGGGGCGATAGCGAATTATACTTCGCTGGTCGTTGTCGGGTTGGTTGCTGCAGCGAGGAGCGCCATGACCACGATCGGCACTGTCGTCAACATCATCGTTCTGCTTGTCGTGCTTGTGCTGGCGGGCGAATGGTCGTTCGGCCTCTACGGCGCCGCGGCGGGTCTAATACTCGCTCTGATCGTTATCGCGGTGGTGATCAGGCTGCACCGTTCGGCGGAGGGCGGTCATCGCTTCGACCCCGCCGGCGACAACCCGGCCTGAGCCTTGCGCTATTCGCTGGCAGCAATCCGATAGGGTTGGCAGGCAGCCGAGTCCGAGCCGTTATCGAGCCGGCAACGGTTGAGCAGCGATCGCGCGAACGAGCTCGCGTCGCCGTTCCATGACCGGAAGGCGAGCCTGTCCTGCTCGGTCATCACGGGGCGCAGCCGGCTCAAGACCTGATGCCGCGTATACGCATCGCGGGCAAACGGAAAAACCAGCACGGTCAGCAAGCCAAAAACCAGAACCGCTGTCATACCGCTTTTCATCGTCAAGATCCTTGCTCCGCATCGCCCGTTGGACGAAATCCCCAAAAAAAGAGCGACACGGCGAACGCGCGCGCAATACTTCCTTAACAAAGTATTAAAGCGAGGCGCCGGGCGTTTCTATCGAAATCATGGTTAACCGCGCGATACGACGCGGTGTATCGAGCCGGCCGGCGCCCGCGCCGGCTCGATCGGTATTCTCATGGCCGCGGCCGCCCGCGCACGCGGCCCCCAAGACAGGCTTGCCGCCTCAGCGGTTGCGCGGTCCGTTCGCGGCTGTGGTTCCCGCGAGGTGGTGCGCCATCCTGTCGTGATCCTGGATGGTCTGCAGCGTCTCCTGCGCGAACCGCTTCAGCCGCGGATCTGTTGCGGTCTTCGCCGCATCGGCGAATTTCGGCGCGTCCTCGTCATGGTCCTTGACCATCGTCTGCATGTATTCGCGATCGAACTCGGCACCCTTTAACGACGCCAAATGGTCGAGCGTCTGCTGGTGTTGCTGATCGAGCTGTTGCGGCACATTCGCATCGCGACCGGTCACAATCTGCTTCAGCTGATTGTCGGCCGCATCGTGGTCCTTGACCATGCGAGCCGCGAATTGCCGGACCTGCGGGTTGGTCGATTTCTCGGCGAGCTTGCCGGCCTGCACCTCGAACATCCCGCCGATCGCCGCGTCGTCGATGAATTTCTGATCGGCAGCGCTGAACTGGGTTGCGGTCGACGAATGCATCGACGCAGGGGGTTGCGAGAGCGAATTGCCCTGCGCCAGCGCGGCAGCGCTCGTTAACAGCGCGATTGCAAAGCTGCCGGTCGCCACTTTGATGTTCATGACCAATTCCTCATGGGTTCAAAGACGCCTGCTCAGCCACAGGCCATTCGTTATGACAACGGCTACCGGGGGGCCGGGTTCAACCGGCATCATCGCGGCTGTCGAGGTTTCGGCAGCCGGCGCGGACTGCCCTGGATCGGGAGAGCCTGAGCGCCCCCTTTGGCGGGTGCCGTGCGCTATGCGGACGACGGCGCCGCAACGCCTTCCGGCTCGGCCGGCAGCGCACTGGATGTATCGTAGGGCCTGCGGCCGCCGGAGCGCCCGACGGCTCAGTCGGTGCTCTCGGCGAGGCGATGCCGCGCCTTGCCGACCTCGTCGGCCGAGACCGCAGGCGCCGCGTTGCCCCAGCTGTTGCGGATATACGTCAGCACCGCAGCGGTTTGCCGGTCGTCGAGCACCCACCCGAAAAGCGGCATCTCCGGTCCGGTCGGTGCGGCGCCCGTCGCGACACTCTGCATCCCGCCCAGTACGATCCGTATCAGCGACGACGGGTCATCCTGCTGAACCGCCGCAGAGCCGGCAAGGGACGGGAACAGGTTGGGAACCCCCTTTCCGCTTGGTGTATGGCAAGCTGAGCACTCGTCGGCGTAAATCGCCGCGCCCAGCCGCATCGGCGCCTCCGACCCTGCGAGCCGCTTGGCCTCTTCTTGTTTTGGCGCTGGCTGATCCTTCAGATAGGACGCGACCGCTCGCAAATCGGCATCGGTCAGCTTGCTGCTGGAGTTGGCGACCATCTCGGCCATCGGGCCGGCAGCTGCCGAGAAGTGGTTATGGCCGGTCTTCAGATAGGCAACGATGTCGTCGGTGCTCCACGATCCGAGGCCGCGACGCGTCTCGTCTGTGAGGTTGGGCGCGAACCAGCCCTGCAGCGCGTAGCCCTGCAGCTTTGCATCGTCGTAATCCGCGCCCGCGGCATTCTTCGGTGTGTGACAGGCGCCGCAATGCATCAGCCCTTCGACGAGATAGGCGCCGCGGTTCCATTCATCGCTCTTGCCCGGATCGGGGCGGACCGGCGCCGGGTGGAAATAGAGCTTGTTCCAGGCAACCATCTCGGTGCGCACGCTGAGCGGGAACGGCAGCTGGTCGGTCTTTACCGCGTTGCTGACCGCCGGCAGCGTGTTGACATAGGCTCGGATCGCCAGAATGTCCTCGCGCGTCGCTCTCGCGAAATACGGATACGGCATCGCCGGAAACAGGTTGGACCCGTCGCTGCGGATGCCGTGCTGCACGGCGCGGACGAAATCGTCGTCGCTCCATGCGCCGATACCGGTTTCACGGTCAGGGGTAATATTGGCCGAGACGATCGTGCCGAAAGGGGTTTCAATCGCGCGACCGCCGCCATACGCGGCCCCGTTCGGCTGCCTGGTGTGGCACGGCGCGCAATCGCCGACTTCGGCGAGATAGCGGCCGCGCTCGATGCGGCTGAAATCTTGCGGATCGGCGGCCACGACGGCGGTGCCCGCCACCCCCAAAGCCGCCGTCACGGCCAGGCCGAAAGCCACCCTAGGCATCGACCAGCGGCCCCGGATTCTTGAGGTACTGCGAGCGGATGGCCTGCGCCGACCAGAACGCCAGCGCGGCGAGCGTGTCGGTCGGGTTGTACCCTGCATTCTGCGGAAAA
Source organism: Alphaproteobacteria bacterium (assembly GCA_019241915.1). Taxonomy (GTDB): domain Bacteria; phylum Pseudomonadota; class Alphaproteobacteria; order ATCC43930; family CGMCC-115725; genus DATARH01. The sequence continues at coordinate 1,067 of JAFAWI010000567.1, read as the reverse complement.
GATGTCGCCCCCTGGACGAACAGGTTCGGCACGTCCCAACTCTGCAAGTAGCGGTTGACGGCGCTCTCTTTGGGATTGCTGCCCATGATCGCGCCGCCGCACAGATGCGATGTTTGATATTGCGTGATGTCGTAAGGCCCCTGGCGCGGCTTCTTGACCACCGTGTGCGCCCCCATCGTCTTGAGGATTTCGGCGTAACGGTCGGTGAGAAAGGCGCTCATCTTCAATTCGTTCTCGGGGAAATCCATGGTGATGCGCAGCAGCGGCCGGCCGAACCGGTCTTTGTAACCCGGGTCGAGATCGAGGCGGTTCTGCTTATAGCTGTAGCAGGAGCCGTGACACGCCCCGCCTGAATAGATCGTGCTGAGGTAGTTCTCCTTGACCGCCTGCTTCCATTTTGCGCCCCAGGCCGGGGTGCCAGGCGGCAGCGCTTCGATCATCTCGATCGGCCGACCGTTCGTCTGCACCTGGCCGATATAGCCGCCGCCGATAAAGCCGTGCGGGCCGTGGTCGAAATTATCGCCGTTGAACTCGTCGATGCACATGCCGATCGCGCCCGAGGCGACAAACGGGTTGAAGTTGAACTTCTTGTTGTCAAAAAAGCCGTTGGCGTAAGACATCACCTGATGCGTGAAGTTGCGGCCGATCTGACCCTCGCCGGTCCTCGGGTCGTAGATTTGGCCGATGCCGGACAGCATCAGGAGCTGCACGTTGAACAATTGAAACGCGCAGAGCAGGACCAGCTCGGCCGGCTGCTCCCACTCGGTGCCGGAGCTGTCAATAAAAGTGACGCCCGTCGCCCGTCTCCTCGAACGGTCGAGGTTGATCTTCGTCACCTCGCATTCGGTCCGCGCGGTGAAATTGGGTCGGCGCAGCAGCGCCGGCAGGATCGTCGTCTGCGGGCTGGCTTTCGAGTAATTGCCGCAGCCGAACCATTCGCAAAAGCCGCAATAGGTGCAGGGCCCCAGCTCGACCCCGAGGGGGTTGGTGTAGGCTTGCGACATGTTGCCCGACGGCTGCGGAAAGGGCTTATAGCCCATCTCCGCCGCAGCCTTGGCGAACAACGC
>JAFAWI010000421.1 GCA_019241915.1 Alphaproteobacteria bacterium | reverse complement strand
GCTGAACAGCATGCGCCCCCGACCGCCGCTCGGCAATCGGGGGCGCGCCCATAGTGGCGGGGCGCTATGACCCCAGCGCGGCTTATTCCCAGAACGCCATGACGATTTTGTTCTGCCCGTCGAGGATCAGGTTGATCCGGTTCGGATTGTGGACATCGCCCTTGACGCCGTGGGTCGGCCCGATTGGCCGGTAATCGGGCGGCAGGTCGCCGCCGTAAACAACGCCCGGCCCGGGCTGGCCCTGCCCTTTATCGACAAAGGTCTTGCCGATACAGTCCTTGCAGTCGTTGGCCTTGATCTGCGCCTGGGCGTTTCCGTTCATCTGCTTCAGCTCCAGCGCATTCGCGTAGGCGCGAACCCGTACGCCCTTGAAGGGGTGCCCGGCTTCGAGCGTGAAATCGGCCGATATCGGCTGGAATCCTTCGGCCTTTTGCGACTGCTCGGGACTGGTCGCGATAAACTGCAGATCAAGGACGTCGTCGGCCGGCTTGCCGTAGAAGAAGGGTACCAGCGTCGGCCCCGTCCAGCCCGCCGAGCTGACGAGCCCGGTAACGCGGATGACGTCGACTTTGGGATCGAGCGTCGCGTGCATCACCTCAATCCCGGTAACTGCCATCACCGGCACCTCCAGCGGCCGGGTCGCACCGCTCGGACCCGCCGCGTTAGCATCGCTGCCGCTTTGCGCATAGCCTTGTCCCTGGCTGCCTCCACCTCCTTGCGCGGCCGGCGCGCCTTGAGCGAACGCGTACCCCGAAAGTCCCGCCGCCACGACCAGCGTCGCGACCATCCCACCGACTTTGCCGTAATTCATCGCTCTCCCCTCCCGCATGAATGGCAAAACAAAAGGCCGCCCCAAACCCGAGCGCCCCTCACGACACCGATGAGGCGGCCGGTTGCCGCTCGTCTTCCGTTTCGATGAGGTCCGGCACGCGCTCCAGCCGATCGAGAACCAGATCCGTGACGCGCATCTTGGTCATCCGGCAATAGGTCGTCTCGGCGCTGGCGAAGCTGCCGTTCTCGAACAGCTTGTTGACCGGCTCGCCGCCACCGCACACGCTGAAATACTCGCAGCGTTCGCGGCATAGCGCGATACCGGCGTCGATGTCGGCTTTCATCCGCGCCAGCAGCGGCCGCTCGGCGAGGTCGACCAACCGGTCGCGGTTGATGTTGCCGATGATGAAATCGTCGTACAGCGGGCTTTTGAGCCCGAGCAGCTCGGGCGAAAAGGTGGCGATGTTGCCGCTCCAATCCATGCTGGTGATTGCAAACGGCGTTGCCAGCTGATTGAAGAAGCTCGCTTCTACGGGCCGAAAGATGTTGCGCTGCGCGTCGTCGATCTCGCGGATGAACTGGATTCTGCCCGGATGTTCCGACGAGAGGCGCCAGAATTCGCTGAGGAACGTGTAGTACGCGTTGTCGACGCCGGCTTGGGCAAAGCTCGCCGAACTGTGCTCGCCTTCGCTTTCCTCGACATTGAAGCAGACGTGCTCGATGCCCTCGGCGAGGTAGAAGTCGAACATCTCACGCGGCGCCGCCAAGCTGTCCGCGGTCAACACCGAGATGACGTGAAACGGCACGCCGTGCCGCCGTAGCCGGCGAACACCAGCCACCGCCTTGTCGAACGTACCGCGGCCCGAACGCGTGACCCGGTTCTTGTCGTGCAGGCGCTGGGGCCCGTCGATGCTGACGCCGACATTGATCCCGGTTTCGGCGATGAACGCGCACCAAGCATCGTCGATCAGCGTGCCGTTGGTCTGGAACGAATGCTTGACCGCGAGCTGGGGCGGCCGCAGCGCCTCGACCAGGCAAAATGCGCGCCGGTAGAAATCGATCGGCAGAACCATCGGTTCGCCGGCATGCCATACGACGCTGAGGCCCTCGTCTGCCCAACCCGAGGTGAAGACCTCACCGAACAAATTGCCAAGCGTCTTCTCCGAGACCACCGACTTGTTGGTGCGCTCGGGGAGATAGCAGTATCGGCAATCGATGTTGCAGAACGGGGTCGGCTGGACAACCAGCAGCTGAATCTGGGGCATGCGAGATGCCTTAACGCCGCCGGCCGTCCGCCGTGCCAGGACCGCCGTCTACCAGTTGCGGAACCAATTGCCCCAATTGTTCCAGTTGTGCCAGTTGTTCCAGTTCGGCCAGCCGTAGCCGCCCCAGCCAAACCCCCAATTGCCCCAGGCGAGTCGCCCGTCGCTTTTGGCCGCGTCGGCCTTGCTCTGCGCCAGCGCCGTCACGGCATCGCGCACCGCTGCCAGCCGCTCGGACGCCTTCTCCTTGTCGGCGGCCGAAGGCTGCGCCCCCGCCGGCAGTTCGCTTGCCGCGGCGGGAACCGCCGCACCAAGCGCCAACGACACGCCAACGGCGCCGGCGGGCGCCAATTGAGTGAGAATGCTCTGGTATTTCTGCCGCAGCGACAATGTCTCCTCCTTCATCGGCGACCGGGTGATCGGCAAGCTCCGGGCGGGCGCCCGGGAGCGGGAACGACAACAGAGTCCGCCCGGCGGGGAATGCCGGGCCACGCAGATACGAGAGGTGACGGCCAAAAGTTCCGGCGGCTCCTATAGCCGGAAGCATCCGCCGCGTCAATTTGGGCGCTGCCGGCATCGCGCGGAAGGCCAATCGTTCAAGCCGCCCGCAACCAGGGCGGCTGCAGCGCGGCGATGCGCGAATAGACGGGGCAGTCCGGCTCGTGCGCGCCCCGCAGGTAGCCGAGGCTCATCAGGAACTCGTTGACTATTTCGCCGCCGGTGAAACGAAAGGTCCGCTTGAAAAGCTTGACCCATTCCTCACGTGTCATCGGATGGTATGCGTCGAGCCAGGCCGCGAACGAGCCGTGCTCACGCCGCAACTCCTGCACCCGCCGAGCGTTGTCGATGACCGCTGCGATTTTGAGCCGGTTGCGGATGATCCCGGCGTCGCTCATCAGCCGATCCGCGTCCGTTGCGCCAAAGGCGGCAACCTTATCGACCGCAAAATCGGCAAAGGCGGCGCGAAAAGCCGCCCGTTTTCGCAAAATGGTCGCCCAGGATAGGCCTGCCTGATTGATCTCCAGCACCAGCCGCTCGAACAGCACTGCCTCGTCACGCGACGGAAATCCGTATTCGCCATCGTGGTACGGGCCGTGCAGCGGGTCTCCCGGCGCGGCGCGGCAATAAGCGGCGCTCATTTCGTCATCCTCCGCGAAAGCTGATCCACGGCTCGCGAACGAGGACATAAATCCCGATCCAGACGACGGCCGCGATCGCCGACGTCAGCAGAGCCTTCCGCCACAGATGCGGCTGCTTTGGCGCGCCGGTGCCGTAACCGGTGTCTTCCGGATCGGTCGGTCTGACCCAAAGTGGCAGAGTCATGAACAACACGACCCACCAGGTGAGGACGTAAACGACGATCCCGGTAACCCAACCCATGGCCGATGGCCCTCAAACCTCCTCGAGCTCGATCAGGGTGCCGCAGAAATCCTTCGGATGTAGGAACAGCACCGGCTTTCCGTGCGCACCGAGCCGCGGTTCGCCATCGCCGAGAATCCGCGCGCCCGTCGCGCGCAGACGGTCGCACGCCTTCCTGATGTCGGCTACTTCGTAGCAAAGATGGTGGATGCCGCCATCGGGGCTGCGCGCCAAGAAGCCGCGCACCGGCGACTGCTCGCCGAGCGGCTCGAGCAGTTCGATCCGCGTGTTGGCCAACTCGACGAAAACCGCCGTCACGCCGTGCTCGGGCAGCGCGTGCGGCGACAGCACCGTCGCGCCGAGCGTGTCGCGATACAGTGCGCTCGCGGCCGCGAGATCGGGTACGACGATCGCGACATGGTTCAGCTTGCCGATCATTCCGCTTCGGTTTCCTCACGATTGTTGGCCGCCGTCGGCCGACGGTATGGGCGAGATGCGCCTCCGCGGCACTCGGGCCGGAGCGTCGTTATAGCCGGATCAGCTGTATCTCGATCAACGCCCGTTTGCCGATGCGCTCGTTGACGGCTTTACGCAACGCGCGGCTGGCTGTGTCGCGCATCGCCGCATCATCGCGGCGCAGCGCCCGCGGCAAGGCGTCCACGGCGGCAGCGACCGCATCGCTCAACACCGCTTCAATGTCTCCCGCCTCGTCGGCCTCGACCAGCCCGATTTGCGTCACCTGAGGCGCTGCGGCAAGGCTTCCGCCGCGATCGACGACAATAGCGGCAACCACGCCGCCGTCATTGCCGATGCGCCGTCGTTGCTTCAAGGCGCTGCCGCCGACCGGCAACAGCCGGCGCCCATCGCTTGCCACGCGGCCCGCCGGCACTTGACCGGCGATCGAGGCACCTTGGGCGTCGAGCCGCACGACATCGCCGTTGCTGATGATCAGCGCATCGCCGACCTGGCAATCCATCGCCAGATCGGCATGCGCCGCCAGATGGCGCGCCTCGCCATGCACCGGTATCGCCACCTTTGGCCGCACCATTTGGTACATCTGCACCAGCTCGTCACGCGCCGGGTGCCCGGAGACGTGAACGAAATGGTCGTCGATGGTCACGATCTCGGCGCCGAGCAGCGCCAGGCTGTTCTGCAGCCGGCCGATCGCCTTCTCGTTGCCGGGAATGACGCGCGACGAAAAGATGACGACATCGCCCTCCTCCAGCACGATATGCGCGTGGTCGTCGCGGGCAATGCGCGCCAGCGCCGCGCGCGGCTCCCCCTGGCTGCCCGTACAGATCAACAGGATCCGGTTCGGGGGAACGTAACCGGCTTCCTCCTCGGTCAGAAAGCGCGGCAGGTCGGTCAGGTAACCGTTTTCCCGCGCCGCCTTGTCGATGCGCCACAACGAGCGACCGATGAGCGCCACGTCCCGGCCATGCGCCTGCGCCGCTTTCGCGACCGTGTGCAGCCGTGCCACGTTCGAGGCGAAGCAGGCGACGGCCACGCGCCCGCGGTAACGGCCGATCAGGTCGGAGAGCGACTGGCGCAGATCGGCCTCGGAGCCGGAAACCCCGTCGCGCAACGCGTTGGTCGAGTCGCCAACCATGGCAATGACGCCTTCGTCACCCATGCGAGTCAGCGCGGCTTCGTCGGTGACATCGCCGATCAGCGGATCGGGGTCGAGCTTCCAGTCGCCAGTATGCATCACCGTGCCGACCGCGGTGCGGATCGCCACGGCGTTCGGCTCCGGGATCGAATGCGTCAAGGTGATCAGTTCGAGGTCGAACGGCCCGATCGTGAACCGGGCGGACATCGGCACCACGTGAAGCGGCACCCGCCCGAGCAGCCCGGCTTCCTCGAGCTTCGCGCGCAGCAGCGAGGCGGTAAACGGCGTCGCCCAGACCGGGCATTGCAGCTGCGGCCACAGATACGGAATGGCACCGATATGGTCCTCGTGCGCATGCGTCGCGACGATGCCCAGCAAACGGTCGCTGCGCTCGACGATAAACGCAGGATCGGGCATCACCACATCGAGACCGGGCTGGCTGTCGTCGCCGAACGTGACGCCGCAATCGAGCATGATCCATTGCCCGCGATAGGCATAGAGATTGAGGTTCATGCCGATCTCGCCCGAGCCGCCGAGTGGGACGAAATAAAGCCCGGCCTCGTCGCGTTCGATCGCCCGGTCGAGCGCGTTCGCTTGCTCGCCGGGCTTGCTTACGCGGCGGCCTTTCATCGGTTGCGGTTACGGCGATAGATGAGCCGCAGGCCCCACAGCGTCAGGTCGGGGTCGACCTTCTCGATCGCGTCGGTCGCACCGGCGAAGAGCGGCGCCAATCCACCGGTCGCGACCGTCGCCATCGTCTCGCCGCGCTCTTCGCGGATGCGAGCCACCAGCCCTTCAAGCATCCCGACATAGCCCCAGAACACACCCGACTCCATGGCGGAGATCGTGTTGCGCCCGACCACGGCCGGCGGCTTGCGGATTGCGACATGAGGCAACTGCGCCGCCGCCATTTCCAATGCCTGCAGCGACAGGTTGGGCCCCGGCGCGATGATGCCGCCGCAGTAATTGCCCTTCCTGTCGACCACGTCGAAATTGGTCGCGGTGCCGAAGTCGATCACCATCAGCGGCGCCTTGTAGCGGTCCTGTCCCGCGACAGCGTTGGCCACGCGGTCCGCGCCGACGTTCTGCGCCGGCATATCGACATCGATGCCGATGCCCGGGTTGCAATCGCCGCTGCCGACAATCAGCGGCTCGCTGCTGAGGTAGCGGCGGCACAACTGCAGCAGGTTGAAGCTCGCATCGGGCACGACATTGGCGACGACGGTGGCATCGATGTCGCTCGGCTTCAGCCCGGCGAGAGCGAGCAGCTGGGTCAGCCAGACGGCATATTCGTCGGCGGTTCGGCGCGCGTTGGTCGAGACGCGCCAAGAGGCACGCAGCGCGTCGCCCTCATAGACGGCGAAGACGGCATTGGTGTTGCCGGAATCGATGGCGAGCAGCATCAGGCAGCGACCGGGAACACGTCGCCGGCAGCGATCCGGCGGCGACCGGCGGCGCCGCCGAGCAGCAGTGCCCCATCCTCGTCGAGATCGATAAAACAGCCTCGGAGCGTGTCTCGTTCGAGCCGCACCTCGACCTCTTGGCCAAGGCCGACCGCGCGCGCAAGCCACGCTTCGCGGATCGGACCGAACCCCTGCTCCTGCCAAATTCTGTAGCGCTCGCCAAACTGGCGCACGAATGCTGCGAGCAGCAGCGACGGTGCAACGATAGGCGCCCCTTCCTGCGCCAGCGATGTCGCCGGATACGGTGTGAACGTTGGCGGCACTGCGAGGTTGACGCCGCAGCCGATGACAACGAACGCGGGCACATCGCCCGCTCCCGTCATCTCGCTTTCGAGCAGGACACCTGCCACCTTCTTGCCGCCGGCCAGCACGTCGTTCGGCCATTTGCAGCGAAGTTCGACGCCCGGCGCGAGTTTTGTCGCAGCCTCGGCGATCGCGACCGCCGCGGCAAAGCCGAGCTGTGCCGCCGCCGCGGCGCGGCAATGCGGCCGCAGCAGCAGCGATGCGTAAAGGTTTCCCGGCGGTGACTCCCACCGGCGGCCGCGCCGGCCGCGCCCGCTGGTTTGCCGCGTGGCGCTGACGACCACGCCGTGCGGCGCGCCGATGCGCGCCAGCCGCTTGGCTTCGTCGTTGGTGCTGCCGATCGTCCGGTACCCGATCAGGTGGAACGGTGCCGGAAGCTCAGCGTCGCCGCTCATTTTACGAAAAGCGAGGCGGCCGCCGCCTCGGCGCTGCCGACGACCGGGTCCGGCA
>JAFAWI010000369.1 GCA_019241915.1 Alphaproteobacteria bacterium | reverse complement strand
CGGCTGCGCGGCGAGCCGCCGGGGCCGGAGGGTTCGATCCTCAAGCTGTTCGGCTCCGAATTGGCGCAGCGCATCGCCGACGCGTCGTCGACCTTGCTCGGCCCTTACGCGACGATCGAGGGCGACACCGAGGCGGTGCCCGACGCCGGCCGGTGGGCGCACCGCGTGATGGGCGCGCGGCAATACACGATCGCCGGCGGCACCAGCGAAATCCAGCGCAACATCATCGGCGAGCGGGTGCTCGGCCTGCCAAAAGGATAGGGCGGTGGATATCGGTTTCAGCCAGGAACAGGAGATGCTGCGCGATACCGCGCGCAAATTCCTCGACAACGCCTGCACGACGAAATTCGTGCGCGAGCGAATGGCGACGCCGGAAGCGGTGACCCCCCAGTTCTGGGCGCAAATCGCGGAACAGGGTTGGCTCGGCATCACTTATCCGGAGGAACACGGCGGCGCGGGGCTCGGCGTGACCGATCTGGTGGTGCTGATGGAGGAGATGGGGCGCGCCGTCATGCCCGGGCCCTATCTGGCCACTGCGTTGCTCGGCGGCGCCGCGATCCGCGAGGCCGGTTCGCCGGCGCAGCAAGAAGAGTTTTTGCCGACGATCGCTGAAGGGTCGCTGAGGGCAACCCTTGCTGCGATCGAGTCAAACCCGCGTTGGGATGCCGCGGGCATCACCATGGCCGCACAGACGCGGCGCGCTGAATTCTCGCTCAGCGGAAGCAAGCTGTTCGTGCCCGACGCACATCTGGCCGACAGGCTGGTGGTCGCCGCACGCACGCGCGAGGGCAGCACGATGGAAGATGGGATCAGCCTGTTCCTTGTGCCAAAGGACTCAAGCGGGTTGTCGGTTGCACTGATGCCGTCGATCGACGAAACCCGCAAACTGTGCGAGGTGCGGTTCGACAACGTCACGGTGCCGGAGGCTGCGCTGCTGGGCGAGCTGCACCATGGTTGGCCGGCGCTTGCCCGCGTCTATGACGAGGCCGCGGTCGCGCTCTCGGCCGAGATGTGCGGCGGCGCGCAGCGTGTGCTCGAAATGACCGTCGAATACGCCAAGCTGCGCGAGACCTTCGGCAAGCCGATAGGCAGCTACCAGGGCGTCAAGCACAAGTGTTCCGACATGCTGGTTGAGGTCGAGAACGCCAAATCATTGACCTATTACGCGGCCTGGGCGCTCGACGAGAACCAGCCCGACGCCCGGCTCGCGGTGTCGATGGCCAAGGCCTACGCCTCCGACGCCAGCCGCAAGGTCTCGAACGCCGGCATCCAGCTGCATGGCGGGATCGGCATGACCTGGGAACACGACCTGCACCTCTACATGAAGCGCGCCAAGGCGAGCGAGGTCGCGTTCGGCGACGCCACCTGGCACCGCGAGCGGGTGGCGGCGCTGATGGCGGCGTGAGCCTGAGGCTGGTCGCGCCGAACCTGCGGGACATCGCAGATTACGCCGCGGCGCTCGAAACGGGCTGGTCGCCCGATACGACACGCGATGTGTCGGGCGAGCAGCTCGCACTGTATCGCGGCGACCCGGCCTCGCTGATCGCGGAGCTGACGCGCCAGGACGGCACAATCACGCTGGCGACCGGCGAAGCGGTGCGGCGTCTGCCCTCGCGGGTCTTCTGGATCGACGACGGCGAATTCTGCGGCAGCATCAATCTGCGCTTCATGCCGGGAAGCGACGAGCTGCCGCCGCAGGTTTCCGGCCATATCGGCTACGCCGTGGTGCCTTGGAAGCGGCGGCGCGGGTATGCCACCGAAGCGCTGCGTCAGATATTGCCGGTGGCAGGGGCGAACGGCTTGCAGCGGTTGCGACTCGTCTGCGACGAGGACAACGAGCCGTCGCGCAGGGTGATTATCGCGAACGGCGGTGTCCTGGAGCGACGTGACCTGACCGACGGCGGCAAAGCCAAGCTCAGGTTCCGCATCGATGTCGCCGGCGTGGTAAGATCGCCGAGATGAATGGGTTGACGATACCGCCGGGGTTGTACGATGCGCCGCACCTGGCGCGTAACAACGCGAATTTCGCAGCGCTGACGCCGCTGTCGTTTCTTGCGCGCGCCGCCTCGGTCTATCCCGATAAGCTTGCCATCGTCGACGGTGATCGCCGCTTCGCCTACCGCGAGTTCGGCGAACGCTGCCGCCGCTTTGCCGATGCGCTGACGCGGCGCGGCATCGGCGAAGGCGACACCGTGTCGGTGCTGGCGCCGAATGTGCCGGCGCTGCTCGAAGCGCATTTCGCGGTGCCCATGGCCGGAGCGGTGCTGAACGCGCTCAACTACCGACTCGATGCAGCGTCGATCGCGTTCATCCTCGACCATGGCCGCGCCAAGCTGCTGGTCGCCGACCGCGAGTTCGCGCCGGTCGTCAAGGACGTGCTGAGCCGACTCGGGCACACGGTGCCGGTCGTCGAAGTCGCCGACGGCGACGGCCCGATGCAGTTCGGCGACATCGAGTACGAAGACTTCCTCGCCGGCGGGGACCCCGGTTTTGCCTGGACGCCGCCCGCCGACGAATGGGCGCCGATCGCGCTCAATTACACCTCGGGCACCACCGGCAACCCCAAGGGCGTCGTCTACCACCACCGCGGCGCGTTCCTGAACGCCATGGGCAACGCGATCCTGTTCGGGCTGGGACCGCAATCGGTCTATCTGTGGACCCTGCCGATGTTCCACTGCAACGGCTGGACCTACACCTGGGGTGTCACCGCGGTCGCCGGCACGCATGTCTGCCTGCGCCGCGTCGACCCCTTGCTGATCTTCGCCGCGATCGCTGAGCACAAGGTCACCCACCTGTCGGGCGCGCCGATCGTGCTCAACATGCTCGTTCATGCGCCCGACGCGGTGAAGCGCCGCTTCGACCAAACGGTCGAGGCCTCGACCGGCGGCGCCGCACCGCCCTCTGCGGTGATCGAGGCGATGGAGCGGATGGGGTTCCGCGTCACGCACCTCTACGGCCTCACCGAAAGCTACGGCCCGACCACGGTATGCGCGTGGCAGGAGGAATGGAGCGGGCTGCCGCTCGCCGAGCGCGCGGCGAAGATGGCACGGCAGGGGGTGCAGACCCTGACGCTCGACCGCCAGCGCGTCGTCGACCCGGCGACAATGCTCGACGTCCCGGCCGACGGTGTGACTATCGGCGAAGTGGTGGTGCGCAGCAACACGCTGATGAAGGGCTACCTGCAAAACCGCGGCGCCAGCGAGGAAGCCTTCGCCGGCGGCTGGTTCCACACCGGCGACCTCGCGGTAATGCACCCCGACGGCTATATCGAGGTCAAGGACCGCTCGAAGGACATCATCATCTCGGGCGGCGAAAACATCTCCTCGCTGGAGGTCGAAGAGGTGCTGTACCGCCACCCGCAGGTGATGGAGGCGGCGGTGGTGGCGCGCCCCGACGACAAATGGGGCGAGACGCCGTGCGCCTTCGTCACGCTCAAGCCGGACGCCGCCCTCGATCAGAGCGGCCTGATCGCGTGGTGCCGCGCGCGCATCGCCCACTTCAAGGCGCCGAAGACCGTGGTGTTC
>JAFAWI010000247.1 GCA_019241915.1 Alphaproteobacteria bacterium | reverse complement strand
CCGTAAAGGGTGCCGCCGGCAAGTCGGTGCAGGCGGTCGACGGCGTCTCGTTTGACGTCGCGCGCGGCGAAACCCTGGGAATCGTCGGCGAGAGCGGATGCGGCAAGTCCACACTGGCGCGCTTGCTGCTTCACCTGGTCGCTCCTGATAGTGGCGAGCTGATTTTCGCGGGCGACCCGGTTGGCGTCGACGGCGGTCTTCCCGTGAATGCGCTGCGCCGCCAAGTGCAGATCGTGTTTCAGGATTCCTATTCCTCGCTCAATCCACGTATGCCGGTGCGAGATTCGGTGGCGTTCGGCCCGTTCATCCAAGGTCGCAAGCGGGCGGAGGCCCGCGACATTGCGCGCGCGATCCTCGGCAAGGTCGGGCTCGACGCGGATTTGTTCGGTCCGCGCTATCCGCATGAGCTGTCGGGCGGTCAGAAGCAGCGCGTCAACATCGCCCGCGCGCTCGCCACCGAACCGCGCATGGTGATCCTCGACGAGCCTGTCTCGGCTCTCGACAAATCCGTCGAGGCTCAGGTGCTCAATTTGTTGCGCGCGCTCAAGCGGCAATTGAACCTCACCTACGTGTTTATCAGCCACGACCTCAACGTCGTGCGTTACATCAGCGACCGGGTGCTGGTGATGTATCTGGGCCGGGTCGTCGAGCTGGGGCCGGTCGATGACATTTTCGACCGGCCGCAGCACCCGTACACGAAAGCGCTGCTCGCATCGCGACCGTCGATGAATCCGGCGGATCGCATCGAAGAGCCGCCGATCACGGGCGACCCGCCAAACCCGATCGATCCTCCTTCGGGGTGCCGTTTCCGCACCCGCTGCCCTTTTGCCGAGACCGTGTGCCAGACCGCCGTGCCGGCCCTTCGGGTATCGCGCGGTACGGATGCCCATATCGCCGCATGCCACGTGCACGATCCAACCTCGGGTCACAGCATGGCAGGACAAGACTGAGATGCAGGGCGCAGCGGACGTTCCGCTGGTCGAGGTGAACGACCTCAGCGTCAAGTTCGTCTCTCGCGAGGCCACGGTGCATGCCGTCAACGATGTCAGCTTCGTCGCGCGCCGCGGCGAGGTGCTGTGCATCCTCGGTGAATCCGGCTCGGGCAAATCGGTGACGCTGCGCTCGCTGATGCGGCTGTTGCCCAGACATGCGCAAGTTGCCGGCGGGGTGCGCGTCAACGGCAGGGACATCCTGACGATGCGGCCGCGCGAGTTGCGGGATCTGCGTGGCAACGATGTGGCGATGATCTTCCAGGAGCCGATGACCGCGTTGGACCCGGTCTACACGGTTGGCCAGCAGATCGGCGAAGCGGTCCGCCGCCATACCGGGTGCGGTCGCAAAGCGGGACGCGCGCGGGCGCTCGAGTTGCTGGAGCTGGTGCGCGTCCCGTCGGCCGAGCGCCGTCTCGATGCTTATCCGCACGAGCTGTCCGGAGGTCTGCGCCAGCGGGCGATGATCGCGATGGCGCTGTCGTGCGACCCGCTGCTGTTGCTGGCCGACGAACCGACCACCGCGCTCGACGCCACGGTGCAAGTCCAGGTGCTGATCTTGTTGCGTCGACTCCAGCGCGAACTGGGCATGGGCATGATTTTGGTGACGCACGATCTGGGCGTGGCCGCGGAGATCGCCGATCGGATCGCGGTGATGTACGCCGGCCGCATCGTCGAGACGGGCCCGGTCGGCGACATTTTGAGCGCCCCCCAGCACCCCTACACCGCGGGGCTCCTCGCCTCTACCGTGCACGCGCAGCGTCGCGAGCGCGACATCGATGCCATCCCCGGCAGCATGCCCGATATGCGCAACTTGCCCAGCGGGTGCGCCTTCGAGCCGCGTTGTGTCCGGCGCTCCGCCGCGTGCCGAACCGACAGGCCGGTAGCGCAGATCTCGCCGCCGTATCGAACGGTTGCTTGCCTCAACCCAATGCCGATCTAGCTCGAACGAGCGGCGCCACCGCGGTGGCGGCCATGGCGCCTTTGTCCGCACATTTGACACGGCACGACGAAGAACCCTGGTTCGAGACGAAAAACCTCGCTGCCGGACATCCTCTTATCATGTCATTGACGAGGCCACGTTGTCGGCATGTGATGTACCGATTACGAACGGGACGGCGAGATGCCGATGCCGATTTCGATTACGCACACCCGCTCCGCCAATCGTACCTTGCGGATTGTCTGCCCGAACGGGCATCTCGGCTTTGCGCCGATCAAAGCCGGCAGCTTTCGCATCGGCTGCGAAGCCGAACCCGATTTGATCTGCGCCGATTCCGGATCGTGCGATGTGGGGCCGGGACCGCTTGGCGGCGACACATCGTCGAGCCCGCTGGGCTGGCAGACCGAGGATCTCGAGACCATGCTGGTGGCCTCGCGGCGCCTTGGCATACCGATGATCGTCGGCTCCGCCGGGGATACCGGCACCAACAGCCGCGTCGACTTGTTTGTCGGCATCATCCAGGAGCTGGCGCGCAAGCATCGCCTGGCAAAATTTCGCATCGGCTACTTCTATTCCGAGCTCGACAAGGACGCGCTGAGCCGGCGCCTCGATTCGGGCGAGCCGGTATTCGGCCTCGATGGCCGCGCCCCGCTTGACCGAGAGACACTGGACTCGACCGAGCGGGTCGTCGCCGTGGCTGGCATCGATCCCTATGTCAAGCTGCTCGATCAGGGGGCCGATGTAATCATCGGCGGGCGCAGCAGCGATTGCGCGATCTTTGCCGCGCCGGCAATCCGCCAGGGGTTTCCCGCGGCGCTTGCGTATTTCTACGGCAAGATCCTCGAATGCGCCTCGTTCTGCTGCGAGCCTTACGGCGCCAAGGAATCGGTGCTCGGTGAAATCACGATGGACGACATCAAGGTCGCAGCAATGCTGCCCGAGCAGCGCTGCACCATCGCCTCCGTTGCCGGTCATGCGATGTACGAGCGGGCCAACCCGTTCTACGAATATTTTCTCGGCGGCCACATCGATATGAGCGAGTGCCGCTACGAGCAATACGACGAGCGGACGGTGCGGGTCGTCGGGCCGCGCTATGTGCCGGCCGCCGAATTGCGGGTAAAGCTCGAGGGTTCGGGCAAGATCGGCGAGCGGTATGTCGGCATCGTCGGGGTGCGCGACCCGTACACGATCGCGAATATCGACGAGGTCACGGGGTGGGCGCGCCGACAGGTTGCCGAGCGGCTCGGCGACGGCGGCTACGAGCTGCATTTCTCGATCTATGGCCGCGACGCGATCCTCGGACCGAACGAGCCCCGGCGAACGGCGCCGGCGCATGAACTCGCCGTTGTTGTGCAGGGTATCGCGCCGACCGCCGCGATGGCGGAAGAAGTCGCCATGATCGCGACACGGCAGATGTTCTATGCGCGCTTGCCGCAGGTGAAAGGGACGGCCGGCGGTGTCGCGTTTCTGTTGGACGAAGTGATGCAGGCAAGCCCGGCATATCGCTGGACGCTTAACCACACGATGCGCGTGAGCGATCCGCTGGAGCTGTTCCCGTGCTGCATTGTCGAAGCGGGGCTGTGACGGGGATGCCGAGGCTTGCCGACGTCGCCAAGACGATCCGCAGCAAGAATGCCGGCGTCGACAAGATCACGTTCGATGTGATCTTCCCGGACCTCGCCAGTTACGAGAAGGTGCGCGACAGCGGGACACTCTCGCGCGATGCGGTCTGCCGGGTCTTTGGGATCGAGCCGGGCCGCATCAGCGACCACGTCTCGTTCGACGCCGCGCGGGCGATCAAATTCACCATCTATCGCCGAATTCCCAGCGGCAGCCCCGGCGACGCCGACGTCTTCGGAGCGCAGCAGTACGGCCCGCTGCTCGACCTCGAACTGCCGGACTGATCAGCGGTCAAGCCAGACGTCCTCCATGCGCCAGCCGTTGTATTGGCTGTTGACCATAATGGCGAGGCCTTTGACCTGCGGCTGCAGGCAGGTGCCGAGGCGCGTGTGGTAGACGATCGGGCGGGCGCCGTCTTCCTGTAGCCGCTTGTCGATTTGCCAGACCCGTTGGCGGCGCTTCTCGCGGTCGCCGAGGGTCGACTGCTCGACGAACAGCGCTTCCAAATCCTTGTTGCAATAGCCGGTGTAGTTGCGCTCCGAGCCGCACGCGTAATTCTCGAAGAATTGCTGATCGGGATCGTCGACGCCGCTGCCGGTGTTGTTGACGCCGATCTGATAGTCCTTTCGAGCCAGTTTTGGGAACCAGTTGGCGGTCTCGACCGCATCGAGCTCGGGGTCGATCCAAACCTCCTTCAGCTGATCGATCAGAATGACGGCAGGGTCGCGATAGGTGGGGATGTTGCGGGTGGAGATCTTGATCGCGAGATGCTTGTCGGCGGTGTAACCGAGCTTTTGCATGATCTCGCGCCCCGCCGCACGGTTGCTGCCCACATCGGGGCCGTAACCGGGCAGCGTCGCCAGCATGTCTGGCGGCATCCCCCAAATCCCTGACGGCGCCGGCTCCATCGCTGCACCGACATCGCCCTGACCTTGCGCCAAAATGTCGATAAAGCTCCGGCGGTCGAGGGAGAGAGCCAGCACGCGGCGCAAATCGGCGCTGTCGAAGGGCGGTCGATCGCGGTTGACCAACAGGTTTGTGCTCGAATTGGCGGGTACCAGTTGACAATCCGCCTGCGGCGCCTGCTGCTTGACGTCCTTGATCAACGGCGCCGTCACCTCATAGGGAAAGGTCATGTCGAACTGCCCGGCGGCGAAGGCCAGCAACGCGGTCGCGCGATTAGGGACGATCGTGTATTCGATTGCATCGAGATAAGGCCGGCCGGGCTTCCAATAGTCGGCATTGCGCGCCAGCTTGATCGACACATTCGGCTTGAACTCGACGAACGTGAACGGGCCGGTTCCAATCGGATGCTGGCGCATCTGTTCCGGCGCTATATGACAGGGATAGACCGGCGCGAGGCCGGACGCCAACAGCGCCAGGATCGCCGGTTGCGGCCGGTTCAATATCAAGCTGGCTTCCGTCGGCCCGTCCGCGACGACGTCCGCAATATTGCTCCACCATGTCTTGCGCGGGTTGGCGCGGAGCTTGTTGTTCCCCCGACCGGTCAGCAGGTCCCATGTGCATTTGACGTCGGCCGCGGTGAACGGCTGGCCGTCGTGCCATTTGACCCCATTACGCAACTTGAACGTCAGCCGCAGGCCGTCGGCGCTCCATGACCAGCTCTCGGCGAGGTCGGGGACAATGGTGTCGAGGCTGTTTTGCGGCGCATGCTGGTCGTACAGCACGAGATTATTGAACACCGCCATCATCGGAATCGACACCGAATTGGTGCCCTCCTCGAGGATCGACAT
>JAFAWI010000722.1 GCA_019241915.1 Alphaproteobacteria bacterium | reverse complement strand
ATTTCGGCCAACGACATCATCCACTGCGACCGGCACGGCGCTGTGGTGGTGCCGTACGATGCGGTCGAGAAAATCCCGGCCGCGGTCGATCTTCTAAGCCGGCGCGAAAGGGTTGTGATCGAGGCCTCGAAGCGTCCGGGCTTCTCGATCGAGGATCTGCGCCGCGCCTTTGCCGAGCAGTCCGAGATTCATTAAATCGGCGCCGCCGCGCGCCTTTTACCGCCGATTTCGGCGCTGCCCCGACTAGATCTCCACCTGGCCGCCGAGTTCGACGACCCGGTTGACCGGGATGCGGAAGAATTCGGTCGCATCGAGCGCGAGGTCGGACAGCAGCACGAACAGCCGCTTGAACGGCAGGCTCCAACGCGAGCGGCGGTTCGCAACGATCTTCTCGCGGCCGACAAAGAACGAGGTATCCATAAGGTTGAAGCGGAACCCGCCGATCCGGCACAGCGCCAGCGCCCGCGGAATGTCGGGCTCCTCGGCAAAGCCGTAGCGGATGCGCACGGTGTGGAAGTTCTGATCGAGATGTCGGATCTCGAGCCGGTCGGCCTCGGGCATGCGCGGCACATCGGCGGTCTGCACCGTCATCAGCACGGTGCGCTCGTGCAGCACCTTGTTGTGCTTCATATTGTGCAGCAGCGCCGCGGGGACATTGTTGACCTGGGCGGTCATGTAGATCGCCGTGCCGGGCACGCGCGACGGCCGGTCGGGGCGCAGGCTGGCGATCAACATGTCGAGCGGCATTGCGCCGCTGGCGCGCTGGCGGGTCAGTTTGCTGCGGCCCCAGATCCAGGTCATCATCATCGCATAAAGCGCGACCGCGATCGCCAAAGGGTACCAGCCACCTTCGCCGATCTTGAGCAGGTTGGCCCCGAAGAACGACAAATCGACGACGAGGAACAACGCAAACAGTGGGATCAGCCGCCACAGCGCCCAATGCGCGCCGCGGCGCAGATGGGTGAAGGCGAGGATGGTCGTCACCGTCATCGTTCCGGTAACGGCGATTCCATAGGCGGCGCCGAGCGCGTCGGACGAGCGGAAGCCGAGCACCGTTATCGCGACCGCGAGCAGCAGCCAGTTGTTGATCGCCGGCACGTAAACCTGCCCGCGCTCGTGCTCCGAGGTATGGCGCACGTTCATGCGCGGCAGAAAGCCGAGCTGGACCGCCTGATGCGTCAGCGAAAAGGCGCCCGAAATCACCGCCTGCGAGGCGATTACGGTGGCGGTCGAAGCGAGCACGACGAGCGGCAGCACGGCCCAGTCCGGCGCCAGGCGATAGAACGGGTTCTGGATCGCTTCCGGGTTGGCGAGCAACAGCGCGCCCTGCCCGAAATAGTTGAGCAGCAATGCCGGAAACACAAAGCGCAGCCAGGCGCGCCGGATCGGCCCGCGGCCGAAATGCCCCATATCGGCATAGAGCGCCTCGGCGCCGGTAACCGCGAGCACGACCGCGCCCAGCAGGACAAATCCGGCGCCCGGGTCCTGACGGATCAGCTCGATCCCGTAATAGGGGTTGAGCGCCCACATAATCGTCGGGTGGCGGAGGATTTCGCGCAAACCCAAAAAGCCGATGACGATAAACCAGACGATGATGATCGGGCCGAACAGCCCGCCGACGCGGCCCGTCCCGCGGCGCTGGGCGATAAACAGCACGACGAGCAGGATCAGCGTCAGCGGTATGACAAACGGGGCCAGCTCCGGCGTCTTGACTTCCAGGCCCTCGACCGCGCTCAGCACCGAGATGGCCGGAGTCAAGACGCCGTCGCCATAGAACAGCGCGGCACCGAACAGCCCGGCCCACAGCACCCACCGATTTGACCCGCGCAGCGTCGCGCGCAGCGCCAGCACCATCAGCGCGAGAATGCCGCCTTCGCCGCGGTTGTCGGCACGCATCAGCACGATCACGTACTTGACCGTAACCACCAGCGTCAGCGACCAGGCGATCAGCGACAGCACGCCGAACACGCGCGGCGTCGTCACCGTTTCGATCCCGTCGAAGCACTGCCGGATCGTGTAGAGCGGCGACGTGCCGATGTCGCCGTAGACGACGCCGAGCGCCGCCACCGCCAGGCTCTGGTGCAGCCCGGCCGCGTCCGGGCGAGGCGCGGCGGCTTCGCGCGGCGCCGCAGCGGGCGCCGGCAGCGCGGCGTTATCGCTGATGTCGTTCACGCGCGGCGGTACTTTCAAACCCGCGGCAGCGTTGGCCAAGTCTGCCGATGCACGCAACTCCTCCACGAAGAGCAGCCGACCGCAAGTGCGCAACGAGCGCGCCGTTTACCTCACCTACAACGCTTGTGCCAGGATCATTTATGGTCGCGCTTCTTCTTCGGAAGGAGAACGCAATGCGCCGGGCCGGGTTTCCGACGGCCCCATCTTTGTCAGATGGCCGGTTTGGCGCCGTAGAGCGCATCGGAGGAGACCAGGGGGGCGGCGATCTCCGCCCAGGCGCCGTCGCGCCAAGCGCGAAAGAAGCAATTGCGCCGGCCGGTATGGCAGGCGACGCCGTGCTGGTCGACCAGCAACAGCAGCGTGTCGCCGTCGCAGTCGAGGCGCAGCTCCTTGAGCGCCTGCGTCTGGCCGGAGGTCTCGCCCTTGCGCCACAGCGCGCCGCGCGAGCGCGACCAGTAGCAGGCGCGGCCCTCCGCAAGCGTGGCGCGCACCGCATCGCGGTTCATCCACGCGACCATCAGCACCTCGCCGGTATCGTGCTGCTGGGCGATCGCCGGTACCAGCCCATCGGCATCGAATTTGATTTCGGCGAAGGCGCCTTCGATCGCGTCGTCCATATATCGTCTCCGGCGGAGGGCACGGCGCCCGGGCGCTTGTCAGCCTTCCGCGCCCCGGATTAGGGTGGCGCGCCGCGGGATTGCAAGCCCTTGCAGCCAAACGCGTCGCCGGGGAAAGCCGATGGCGTTGTCCGACCTGATCCTCGAGACGCGCGGTCTGACCAAGGATTTTCGCGGCTTCGCCGCGGTGCGCGGCGTCGACCTGCGGGTGCGCCGCGGCACGATCCACGCGTTGATCGGCCCCAACGGCGCCGGCAAGACCAC
>JAFAWI010000703.1 GCA_019241915.1 Alphaproteobacteria bacterium | reverse complement strand
GCACGAGCGCCGGATAGATGGACCCCGGCTTACGCCGGGGAGCGTTATTTAACGAGCGCGGCGACGGCGGCGAACAGCGCCTCGACATCGGCGCGGCCGATGCCGCGGGTGATGAAGACGAGCCGCGAGCGATGGTCGTCGTCCGGCCAGTCGCGTAATTGCACTGGACGATGCGCGGTGTGCTGCACCGCGTGCACGACGACGGGTCCCTTGGTCCCGTCGACCGCGACGATGCCTTTGACGCGCAGCACGTCCGGGCCGCGCAGGGCCGTCAGCACCGCCATCGCCTGCTCGAAGGCGGGCCAGGCGAGCGGCCGGTCGAAGGTCAGGACAAAGCTCTCGATCCCGTCGCTGTGCGCATGCGCATG
Organism: Alphaproteobacteria bacterium; assembly: GCA_019241915.1. Classification (GTDB taxonomy): domain Bacteria; phylum Pseudomonadota; class Alphaproteobacteria; order ATCC43930; family CGMCC-115725; genus DATARH01. The sequence continues at coordinate 7,366 of JAFAWI010000703.1, read as the reverse complement.
CCCATACGCATGGTCGTGAGCATGCGCCGCGGCGCCGAGGCCCCGCGACAGGTCGAGCCGCTCGTCGAGCAGGTAGGACGGGTCGATCGCGCCGCTCACGGCACGCTCGACCGGCGCCGCGGTCATTAAGGCGAGCTCCGAGGCCAGCGCCTGCGTCGCGGCCGCCTCTGCGATATCGCTCTTGGTCAGCACGATGCGGTCGGCCAGCGCGACCTGCTCGCGTGCCTCGGGCGCGCTCGCCAGATTGCGCGCACCGTTCGGCGCATCGACCACCGCGACCAGCGCCTGCAGGTGGAATTCCTCGCCCAGCGCGCGGTCGCTGGCAAAGGTCTGCAGCAGCGGCCCCGGCTCGGCCAGACCGCTGGTTTCGATGATCACACGCTGAAAGCTCGGCACCGCGCCGCGCTGGCGGTCGGCGAACAGCGCGCGCAGCGTCTCCTGCAGATCGCTGCGCGCGAGGCAGCACAGGCAGCCATTGCCGAGGAGCACGGTCGCATCGCTCGACCCGCGCAACAGAGCATCGTCGATGCCGACCTCGCCAAATTCGTTGACGACGACCGCCGTCCCGGCGCCTTCGGGGCTGTCGAGCAGCGCGCGGATCAGCGTCGTCTTGCCGGCGCCGAGAAACCCGGTGACGATCGACACCGGGATGCGCGTGCCGCGCGGCCGCCGCTGCGCTGCGCCGAACCGGCCGGCCGCGCTGCCGGCAAACAGCCGGGAGATCGGGTCCCTCGTGCCGGCGCCGGTCAAATCCACACGTCGTTCGGCGCGGTGCGCGCGCCGCCGGCATCACCCGTGTTAGGCACGCCGCGCGGTTCGACAAGCAGCATTTTGACCTCGCGCTCGGCGCACGGCTTGTGCTCGATCCCTCGCGGCACGACGAACATCTCTCCGGCCGACACAATGACCGCACCGTCGCGGAAATCGATCCGCAACTCGCCCTCCAGCACGATGAACGTCTCGTCGGTGTCCTTGTGGTCGTGCCAAACAAAGTCGCCCTCGAGCCGCACCAGCTTGAACTGGTAGTCGTTCATCTCGGCCACGACCCTGGGCTGCCATTGCTCGGCGATCAGGTCGAGCTTTTGCCTGAAGTTGATCGCCTGATACCCCGCCATTTGCTCGAAATCCGCTTCGATTCTCGGTGCGTTAGGACGAGGGGCCGCGTGCGGTCAGTAGCTGCTCTATCCGGTCCAGTTGCTGCCGCACCGTTGCCAGCTGGTTGTCTACCTGCCGCAGCCGGTGTTCGATCGTCGTTTCGAACGTGCCGAGTTTGATCCCCACTTCGACCACCAGTTTGTCGAAGGCGGAGCGGTTGTTGCGGCGCTCGACCTCCGCGGCGAACTTCATCTCGCGCAGTTCCGCCTGGATGTTCTGCAGCTGCTTTCCGATGAATTCGATGCTGTTGTCGGCCATCGCGGCCCTTATTTCTGGGCGTCTGATGCTGCCATGTAGGCTTCGCCGCCCGTCGCTGAAAGAGCGGGCGATCGGCTAAGGGCGGTTAAAAATCCATTTCGAGGCAGTAGAGGCCGCCGACAAACCGGTCGACGGTGAAGACGATACCGCGGTCGTCAATGAAAACGTCGTTGAGCTGGCATGAGCCAAACGGGGCGCCCGGCACTTCCGGCACGAAGTAAGCGACCTCTTTCGGCTGATACGGGTTTTGCAGATCGAACGCGCGCATCCCGCCGTTGAAGAACGTGCCGAAAACAAAGCGGTCCGACTTCCAGCAGCCCTCCTTCGGCAGGTTCTCCCACAGATTGTGGGCGCCAAACCGGCCGCCGCGGCGCGAGAACGCGTCGACCGGCGGCATCGGGCAGGTCGCGATCGGCACCGGGTTCTCTTCGTACCGGTTGTCGACGATCCAAACCAGCTTCGGCCAGTCGGCGCCGTCGTTGCGGGTGCATTCGTCGCTGACGATCAGCAGGTCGCGGTCGAAAAACGGCACGACGGTATGGGTGAAGCCGACATTGGGCGGGTGGTAGTCCCAGCGCGACACCATCTTCGGGTGCGCCTTGTCCGCGATGTCGAGCACGATCATCCCGCCGTCGAGATAGCCCATGTAGACCCGGTCGGGCCGCTCCGGATAGACGTTGGTGTTGTGCGGCCGGAAACCGCTGTCGGTACCCTCGGGATGGCGCTTCAGCGGACCCTCGTTGTCGCCGATCTGCTGACCGGGGAGCCACCAGCGGCCGGTCTCAACCGGCTTTGACGGATTGCGTACGTCGAACGAGCGGTAGAACTGGTCGTCCTTCGGGTGCGACGGGCGGAAATCGGGGGCGCCGGCGCTCATATGGATGGTCTCGCCGTCGGTGAACCACAGCTGGTGCACACCGCGCGATTCCGGTCCGGAGCAGTCGAAGAACGTGATGCTCTTGGGCTCCTCGGGTGTCGAGATATCGAACAGCTCGAACCCGGCCGGTTTCAGCCCCGGCTCCTTGGTCTGATAGGCCACCGCAAGGATGTCGCCGACGGTCTCCAGCGAGTTCGACCGCATATGCGATTCGGGCAGATGCCGGCGGGCGACAATCTTCGGGCTTTTCGGATCGGTGACGTCCACTGCGGTGAAATTGATCGGGGCGCTTTCGTGCGCGAGCCACAGGATGCGACGGCCGTCCTTGGCGAGCTGCATCGACATGCCCTCACCGATGCCGCCGAACCCCTCGAGCGCGTTATGCGAGAGGAGCTTGAAGTTCCAGATCATCGCGTTGTCGGCCGCAGCCATTCGTCTCTCTCCCTCGCAAGACGCGTTTAGCGATCCGCCGCCCGGACACTAGCGGCGTTTGGGCGCGAGGCGAAGCATTCTTCGCCCGCGTGGTCTGCTGGCGCGGCCGCTGCGATCGGCGCCGCGATCAGGCGTCAGGGATCGTGGCGCAACTCGTTGTCGATCGGGCTTTGCGTCAGTTCCGAGACCGCGCGAACGGCCGCACGTGCGACGCGCCACACCGCGTCGTTGGCGCTGGCGGCCTCGATCGCAACGGTGCTGGCCGACGCATCGGCCGGCGGGTCGCGCGGATCGACGACGGCGACCTGCCACCCGACCGCCGAGTCGCGATGCGCTTCGAGTTCGAGACTGCGCCCGGGCAGCTGGATGCGGGCGACGCCTTCGCGGCTGGTCGAAAGCTCGATCCGGTACTGCATTTCCGCGAGCATAGCCAAACTCCTGCCCAAATTCACGCCGCTATCGAGAACGGCGCTCGTGCGGCTTCGGTTCAGGCGTAGCGCGCGCGGCCTCGCGCCGGCGGGACGATCCGCGTCCGCGCCAGACCGCCGATCAGGACGAGTAGCGCAAACCCGGCGACGACCACCGCGGGTCTCACGCCGGTTTGCAGCGTGAAGTTGAGGCTGAGCGCGGTCGCGAATGTCACCCGGCCGGCAAAGGCGATGGCGAAATAGACGGCTTCGCCCAATGCGGTCAGCACTGTGGCGGCGATGCCGAGCGCCCCGACCCAAACCAGCGGCAGGTATCCGCGCACCGCGAATCGCGCCGCCAGCAGCCGGTATCCCATCAGCCAGACGAAGATGCCGTCGGCGATGACCGGCTCCCACTGTTCGAGCTTCGACTGCATCGAGTAATGGATCAGACCGAGCAGGCAGATCAGGTAGACGAGGCGGTGCAATGTCTGCCATTTGCGGCCGAGCCGGCGCACCATCTTGTCGGTCGAGGTCGCCGCGAGCGCCGCCAGGCCCAGCAGTGCGACAAACCCTATCGTCAGGTAGATGCGGCGAACGATCTCGCTCGCCGCGGTCGCGAGGTCGAAGTTCTGGTCGGCGATGTACAGCAGGAAATGGAAGATCACATAGGCAAAGGCAGCGACGCCGACCATCCGCCGCACCAGGACGAGGCGCTGCCATTGCAGGATCGCCTTTAACGGGGTGATCGCCAGCGCGATCAGGATCAGCCGGATGGTCCACAATCCCTGCTGATGGATCGCCTCGTTGAGCGGCCGGGCGCCGAGATTGGCGGTCAGGAACGCATAGAGGGTCCACGCGGCGGGCAGAAACAGCGCGACAAAGACCGTGAGCTTGAGCGGCGACAGCTTGCGGCTGTAGTCGTTCCACGGATACTTCACGGCAGATCCTTTCCGCTCTTACGGTCGGCCGCTGGCGCCGGCCCAGAGGCAGTTTACATCGGCGGCTTGACGCCGTCTTTTTCCGCGGTGACCCGCGTCGCGGTGAGCGTGCCGTCGTCCTTCTTCTGCGCCACGAGAAACACCGCCGCACCGGGCTTCAAGAGGCTTGGGTCGGCCGAAACATAGCCGAAGACTTGGCATTGCGCGTCGGCGACAAAGTCGCTTTCCGTGCCCTTGTACTTGACCTTGACGGTCTTGCCGCCCGCAGCCTCGGCAAACCCGGTGACGGTGGCGTTGGTCATCGTGCTGTCGGGCGTGCCGTCCCACGGGAACTGGCCTTCCGCGGTGCCGCGCTGCGCCTCGGGAAAAATGCGCAACTCGACGCAATGGAGCTTGCCGTCGCTGCCCTTGATACCGGTCGAGGCGATGTAGTCGTTGTCCTTGACATCGCCGAGCGTCTTCTTCTCCAGCGCCGCGACCGCAAAATTGTCGGCCAGGCTCACTGTCAGCGTCTGTCCGTCGCGCGCCTTGACCGTAAGCGCTTTGCCGTCGAGTTTCTCGACCGTGCCGCGCACCCGCACCGGCGTCGTCGCCGGCGCGTTCTGCGCCATCGCCGGCATTGCAACAAGACCGATGGCGGCAATCGCCATACCCATGCAGCGCTTCATGATTTGCTCCCCGTTCGGTTGCTGTCGTTACATCGGCGGCTTGACGCCGTCTTTTTCGGCGGTCACGCGGCTCGTCGTCAGCGTGCCGTCGGCTTGCTTCTGCGCGAAAACCAGCACCGCCGCGCCCGGCTTGAGCAAGGTGCGGTCTGCATCGACATAAGCGAGCACCGGCACGTCCGGTGCGACCGAATATTCCGACTGGCCGTCCTTATAGGTGACGTGGATCGTGCCGCCTTCCGGCGTCCGGTCCACGGTGCCGACCGTGGCGTTGGTCATCACCCCATCGGTCTTGACGCTCCACGGCCGCTGGCCTTCGCCGACGCCGCGCAGCGACGGGGGAAAGATGCGCACCTCGACCGCACGGATTTGGCCGTCGCCGGCCTTGACCCCGCCCGATGCAACAAAGTCGCCGGGTTTGATGTCGCCGAGCGTGCGCTTCTCGACCCCATAGACCGTGGCGTTGTCGACAAGCGTCACGCTGACCGCCTCGCCGTCCTTGGTCTTGACCTCGAGCACGTTGCCGGCCAGCGCTTCGACCGTGCCGGCGACCCGCACATTCTCCGGGGCTTGCGCCGCCGCCGCCCCGGCCAGCAGCAGAACAAACCAAGCAACAAAGGATGGCGCGCGCAAAACCGCTCCTCCCAACGATGTTGACTCACGCAGTAGTGGCGCGGCGGGTTGGTCCGCGCATCACACAATTCGGTGAGGCCGGCTTGGCCGCGTGCTAAGGTCGCGCGACGACCACCGCCGGAAGCCTTACCCGTGTTCGCCGCGCCGCCCGTCATCGAAACGCAAGCCTTCGCCCGCGTGCCGGACTCGCTGCGCCAGCACCGCGACCCGCGACATCAATCGGGCGTGCCGCGCGACTGCTTTATCGAAGGACCCTCCTTCGACCGCGACGGCAACCTCTACACCACCAACATCCCGTACGGGCAGATCTTCAAGATCGCGCCGAACGGCGAATTCAACCTGCTCACGACCTATGACGGCGAGCCGAACGGCCTTAAAATCCATCGCGACGGGCGCCTCTTTATCGCCGATCATTCGCGCGGGCTGATGGTGATCGACCCCGCGCTCGGCCGCGCCGAGGTGTTTTTCGACCGGCCGCACCGCGAGCGGTTCAAGGGCCTCAACGACCTGCATTTCGCGAAGAACGGCGACCTCTATTTCACCGACCAGGGCGAGAGCGGGCTGCAGGATCCGACCGGCCGGTTGTGGCGGCTGCGCGCCAATGGCCGGCTCGACCTGCTGCTCGACAACATCCCCAGCCCGAACGGCCTGGTGCTGACCCCGGACGAGAGCATCCTCTATCTCGCCGTGACCCGCGGCAACGCGGTCTGGCGGGTGCCGCTGCACCCCGACGGCAGCATCGGCCGGGTCGGCATCTTCATCCAGTTGTCGGGCGGCATGGGCCCGGACGGCATGGCGATGGACAGCGAGGGCAATCTGGCGGTGTGTCATGTCGGCATGGGCTCGGTGTGGATTTTCAGCCGGCTCGGCCGCCCGCTCTACGAGCTGCCGTCCTGTGCCGGGCATGCCACCACCAACGCGGCGTTTGGCGGACCCGACGGCAAGACGCTCTACATCACCGAGAGCGAGACCGGCACGGTGCTGACGGCGCGCGTGCCGACAGCCGGACTGCCCCTCTTTTCGCACCAATGAGGCGCGCGATGACGCTCGACCTGAAAGAGAACTATTCGCTCGGGGAGATGGACCGGCAAAGCATCATGCATCCGTCGACCTCGATCGCCGACCACCTGAAGAACGGACCGACGATCGTCGCCGGCGGCTCGGGCGTGCGGATCAAGAACCATCAGGGTCGCGAGTTCATCGACTGCGGCGCCGGGCTGTGGTGCGTCAATATCGGCTACGGCCGTGCCGAACTGGGCGAGGCTGCCGCCAAGGCAATGGCCGAGCTCGGCTACTACCACCTGTTCTCGTCGTATTCGAACGAGCCGATCATCCGGCTTGCGGACAGGCTGTTGGCGCTGTTCCGCGAGCGCGCCGGCGCGCCGCATCTGTCGAAGGTGTTTTTTGGCACCAGCGGCTCCGACGCCAACGACACCAACTTCAAGCTGGTGCGCTACTACAACAATCTGCGCGGCAAGCCCGAGAAGAAGAAGATCGTCTCGCGGCTCGGCTCATATCACGGGCTGACCGCCGCCGCCGGCAGCCTCACCGGCATCCCCGGCTTTCACAAAGCCTTCGATCTGCCGCTGCCGGGGGTGCTGCACACAGCCTGTCCGCATTTCTTCCGCTTTGGCGACCCGGGCGAGGACGAGGACGCGTTCAAGCGCCGCATGGTCGCCGCGTTGAAGGACCTGATCCATCGTGAGGGGCCGGAGACGGTCGCCGCGTTTATCGCCGAGCCGGTGATGGGCGCCGGCGGCACCTTCGTGCCGCCGCGCGGCTATTTCGAGCAGGTTCAGGCGGTGCTCGCCGAAAACGACATACTGTTCATCGCCGACGAGGTGATCACCGGGTTCGGCCGCACCGGCGACTGGTTCGCCACCGGCCTCTACAACCTGAAGCCGGACATCGTCACGCTCGCCAAGGGCATCACCAGCGCCTATTTCCCGCTCTCGGCGTCGGCTATCGGCGACAAGGTGTGGGATGTGCTGCGCGAGG
>JAFAWI010000617.1 GCA_019241915.1 Alphaproteobacteria bacterium | reverse complement strand
GGCGCGGCGCTGGCGCTGGCGGTAGTCGGCGGCTTCTGGGCATGGCGCAGCGCCGTTGGCGACCGTACCGCCGCAAGCCCGCAGCCGCCGCCAAACGCCGCAGCGCCGCCCTCGGTCGCAGCGTCGCCGTCAAACGCCGCTCCGCCGCAAGCCGCTCTGTCACCGGTGGCCCCGCCCGCACCGGCCGCCGCCGAACCACGCCCGCAGCCGCAGCAGCCGCCTGCCGCAGCGCCGGCGCCCGAGAGCCCGCCGACCGCGCCGGCACCGCCTTCGCCGGACGCCGGGGCGCCGCGCGCCGGGCAAACGCCGGAGCAGCAGGCGACGGTAGCGCCGCCGCCGACAACCGCGCCGCCCGAAGGTGAAATGTCGCCCCCGCCGCCCGGTGCGGAGGCGGCGAACAAGCCGCCGCCCGCAGCGGCCGAGACGCAAGCCCCGCAGGCGTCAGCGGCGGGCGCGGAAGCTGACGGCAAGCCGCCGCCCGCAGCGGCCGAGACGCAAGCCCCGCAGGCGTCAGCGCCGGGCGCCGACGCCGACAGCAAGCCGCCGCCCGCCGCCGAGCCCCAGAGGGCTGAGCAGAGGGCTGAGCCGGGGGCCGAGCCGCCGCCGCCGACGCCGCCTGCGGCCGAGGCAAAAACCGCTGAGCGGCAGCCGGCGCCGCCGTCGCAGCCAGGACCGGGCGACAGTGCCGCGGACCGGCAGGCAATGGCCGCGCCGGGGGCCCCGGCGGCGCCGCCGCCGCTCTCGCCGCTCGATGCACTCAACGAGGCACTGAGCCATTTCGAATGCGCCTCGTTGCGCGGCCGGCTGCCGCCGGGCGGCGGCGCGCCGATCGTCAGCGGCACCATTCCCGACCCTGACGAAAAGGCCTGGCTCGCGCCGATTGCGCAGCGCTACTTCCCCAACACCCGGCCGCAGGTGGTTGTCGATATCGTCCCGGCGCCGCTCTGCCGGTCACTGGCGACGCTTGCGGCGCTGCGCCGGGCCGGGCTGCTCGGCGATAGCGATCTCGCGCTGCGCCTGGTCAATGCGACGCCGCAGTTGCGCGAAGGCGACCCGATCAAGGTCGAGGTCCGCGCGCCGTCCTACGGCATCAGCGTGCGCATCGACTATTTCTCGCTCGACGGCCGCGTACAGCACCTGTGGCCGAACGACCAGGAGCCGGACCCCAAGCTTGCCGCCAAGGCGGTGCATGTCTTTGGCGAACCCGGGGCGGGCAAGGTGTGGAAGGCAGGCGGAGCGCCGTTCGGAACCGAGGTCATTGCCGTGATCGCCAGCGCCTCGCCGCTCGACTTGGGGCGCCGCCCCTGGATCGAGCAAAGCCAGGATTACCTGCACGACCTGAGGGGGGCGCTGGCCGCGACATCTTCCTCACCCGAACCAAATATCTTTCAGACTCTGCTGGTGAACACGCGCGCACGTTGAAACGATCGGCAAAAAGCGTCTGTTAACCAACAACACAGCGAACAGGCTTTGCCTTTTTTGGCGGACGTTGTATTTGCCCGCGCGCCGGCGGATTGTCGCCGCCGCCGGACCGACAAGAAGATTGCGTCCACGGCGACTTGGCGCCTCGTGCGCCGATCTGAGAGGGATCGCGACCGATGTCTCGTGCTTTTGGCGCATGGCTTGGGGTTGGGTTGGGGCTGGTCATCCTGAGCGCCGCCCCGGCGTTCGCCCAAACCGCCCCGGCGCAGCAACCGCCGGCACAACAGCCGGCGGCACAGCCACCGTCGCCGGCGGCGGCGGACCAGGCGCAAGCGCCGGAGGCCCGGGTCGACGGCTTCCGCTCGGCCAAATGGGGCATGAGCGAAGCTCAGGTGAAGGAGGCGATCCACAAGGACTTCAACCTCGCCCCGGACAAGGTGAAGAGCGAGGAGAACCTGGCCGAGCGGACCACGGTTCTCAGTGTCACCGTACCCGACCTGCTCGAAAACACCGGCCCGGCGCGGGTCTCTTACATCCTCGGCTTCGCGTCGAAAAAGCTGATTCAGATCAATGTCCTGTGGGGCAGCGCCGTGGATCCGCAGGCATCGCCCGAGCGCATCGTCGCCGCGGCCAACGAGCTGCGCCAACTGTTTGTCGATTCCGGCTACCAACCCGCCACGGTCGTCACCAACACCAAGCTGCCCGACGGGTCGGTGCTGGTGTTCAAGGGGCAGGACGCCGACAAGCACACGACGCTGCTGCGCCTCGCCGCCGCCGCCGTGACCCCGGCCCCGCCAAAAGGCGAGCAGCCGAAAGCGGTCGACACCGCGGCGCTGTCGCTTTCCTACATCGCCGACCCGGTCAACCCCGACATCTACCGGATCAAAAAGGGATCGTTCTAGGCGGCGGTGGTGAGCCCGTCGGGATTCGAACCCGAGACCTACTGATTAAAAGTCAGTTGCTCTACCGGCTGAGCTACGGGCTCGTCGGCGCGCGGCGCGGCGCAATGTGCCACGCCCCGCTGCGATAATACAGCGCGAATGGGGGGCCGCCGCCGCGGTTCAAACGGCCGGCGTCTCGATGCTGATGCTGAGCGCCTCCAGCGGATCGTCCGGCCGCGGCGCCCGGCACGGCTCGCCGTCGCGGCACGGGCCGACGATCGCGCCGCTGCGAAAGGCGCCGCTGTAAACGACCGTGAAGCCGCGGCCGAGCGGCGCCGCCGGTCGCACCGCAAAGCCGGTCAGCGCGAGACGTCGCTGTCGGCTGCCGCAGAATTGCGGACCGCGAACCCACGGCGTCTCGCCGCCGCCGGGGTGAAACCCCTTGTACTCGATGTCGCCCGGCGACAGCGCGGCAAGCGGGTTGATCGCAAAACCTTCGACCCGCAGCCCGCGGCCTTGCGGTCCGACCCAGCCCTCGGCCGGGAAGCGACAATCGCCGATCCGCTCGACGTGCAGCAGCAGCTCGGCCGGGATCGCCCGGCTGGCGATCGCGGGTGGGGCGGCGGGCGCGCTCGTTGCCGCCGCCGGTAGCGCCGCGGCAGGCTGGCCGCCGAGCCGGTGCACGGTAATCCCCGGCAGCACCGGCCGGCTTGCCGCCGGCGCGAGCGCGGCAATCAGGATCGCGCCGCCGCGCGGCGACGCCCGCGCCACGACAACCCCGCCGCCGCCGCCGAGCCAGGCTTCGCCGCTGCCGCTCTCGCCAAAGATTTCGACCTCGCCGCCCGGCTCCGGAAAGCGGCTCACCAGCACCCGCGGCAGCCCCAGGCCGGCAGGCGACGCCACCGCGACAGCGCCGATCGCCACCGCCGAGAGGCCCGGTTCGAGCCTGACGATCGCGGCGGCGGCGGCGGTTTCCACCACGCGCGGCGCGCTCGGCGACCGGGACGGCAATGGCGGTTGATGCGAGCGCACGGACGGCTGTCAGAAGGCGGCGCCGCTATTTCAGCAGCAACGGTACGCGCCGGTCGGCGCGCGCCAGGCCCGGCTGCGGCCCGTGCCGCCGCGATGCCGCCAGCGGCTCGGGCGCCGCGCCTGCGACCACGAGGAAGCACAGCCACGCGGCGGCCGCCAGCAGGCAGCATGCCGGCAGCGGGTCGAGCAGCCGCGCCATCGGGTCGGCGGCGGCAAAGCCGAGCGAGCCGCCGGCGGCGGCGGCAAGCCACGGCCGCGCCGCGCCCCGCCACGCCGTGCGGCCGTCATGGCCGAGCCGGCGTACGATACCGGGAAGCGCCGTCGCCGCGACGATCAGGGGCGCCGCCGATGCGGCGGCGGCTATGGCCGCAAGCCCGAACGGCGCGGCCGCCCCGGCTGCGGCGGCGCCGGCCGCCGCGGCGGCGAGGGGGTAAGCGTCCCGGCCGCGCGGGCGCCGGTCGAGCCGCTGCTGGACGACGTCGAGCGCAAGCGGCACCGCGGCGGCGAGCAGCAGCGCCTGCGCCGGCAGGATCGCCCCCCACCACGGCGGGTCGAGCAGCGGCGGCAATGTGACCGGCAGCAGCGCCGCGGCAACCATCGCCGCCAGCATGGCGGCCGCGCCGGCGGCGGCCGCGCCGGCGGGCGAGCTTTGCGGCGAACGCGGCGCCGCAGCGCGCGCCAGTTCCGACACCGCTGCGGCCAGCCGCAGCGCGAGCAGGCACAGCCCTGCCGCGGTCGGCCCCAGCGCAAGCCCGGCGGCGAGACAAGGGACATAGCGCACCATGTCGAGCGGAACGCCGCGCCAGTCGAGCGCGGCCAGCAGCTCGCCGCAGTGTCGGCGCGACCAGCCGAGGCCGACCGGCTGGCTTGCCGCCAGCCACAACCCGGCGCACGCGACAAAACGTTGCACGACGATCTGCGCCGCCAGCGACCAGGCGCCGGCGCCGGCCCATGCGAGCGCCAGCCCGGCGGCGCCGCCGGCCACGGCTCCGGCGGTTTCGGCGGCGAGCGGCGGGACCGCCCGGCCGGCGCGGCGGAGCTGCGCCGCCGGCACCGCCGCAACACCGGCGAGCAGCGGCAGCATGGTCAGCGAGCCGAAAATGTCGGCGAAGGCGGCGTCGTCGAGCATCGCACCCGCACTGCGGGCGAACCCGGCGAGCGCCAGCGTCAGCGCGCCGCCGATGGCCAACGCGCTCGTCAGCGCACTCGACAGATGCGCCCGGTGCAGCGCCGGCAAGCCCAACAAAGCGGCCGCGACGCTGTCGCCGATTGCCGTCTCGAGCATGGCGATGCCGGCGAACCCGAGCGCGAACGACCCATAACCACGCGGCCCCACGGCCGGCGCCAGGAACAGAAAGAAGCCGAACCAGACCGCATGCCGCAACAGCGGTTCCAGCCACCCAATGACCGGGCTCGTCGCCACCATCGGATCAACAGACAACGACATACGGCGCCACTCTGCGAAATCACTGTTGTCGCCTCATTAAAGCCAATAGAAAACAAGGCAAACAAAGGGTGAAGTTTCGATTAACTTACCATTAAATATTCAAATTAACTTACCATTAAATATTGAAGTCTCGCCAAATTATCGGAAAACTTCGCTCGATAAGTCTGGATAAATTGGCGCATATCGGCGATATGCCGGGCGTACTTGGTCAACCCGATCAACGGAAACCCGCATGAGCCCCGACGGGCAGAACATTCTGGTGGTCGTCGATGACCGCGCGCGACGCGAGCGGCTCGCCGCCATGCTGGCCGAAGAGGGGTTCGCGGTGACCGCCGCCGCCGAAGGGCTGGCGGCGTTGCGCGCCGCCGCGCGGCAGCCGTTCGCGATGGCGCTGGCGGCGGCCCGCTTGCCCGGCTCGCTCGACGGCCCGACCACGGTGCGCCGGCTGCGCGCGCGCCAGCCGCGGCTGAAGGCGCTTTACATCGACGAGGCAGCAATGCGGCCGCTGCGGCGCGATCCCGAAATCGAGGATGGGATCGTCGCGCCGTTCGAGCGGCGCGAGTTGATCGGTTGCGTGTTCGAGTTGCTGCACCGCGGCTCGCCGGCCGATCTGGCGCAGCGCGCCCGCACCGGCCCGGGGCCGTCCTGACCCGGCCGCCGCGGGGCGCGCTCCGCCGGCCCGGCGGAACCGTTACCTCGTTTCGCTCGTTGGGGCGACGGAGGTAACCATGATCAAAGCGCTTCTGACACCGGTACTGCTCGGCCTGACGGTCGCGTTCATCATCCGCGCGACGTCGCGGCCGTTGGCATAGCGGCGGCGTCGAGCGCCGCCTCGGCCGCGGTCGTGGCGGGCGGCGCGGCCGGTGCGGCGGCCGCCGCACCGTAACGCGCCGGCTTTGGCGCCGCCGCCGCGAACTTCTTCAGGTCCTCCGGCGTGTACCAGACCCGCGCCGGCGGCGGCTGATGGCCGGCGAGGGCGTAGTGCACGGTGCGCACCAGATAGGCGCCGCCGATAAACGGCAGCAGGATGTTGACCACCACCATCGTCAGGTTGCCGGCGGCAAAGCGGGCCTGGCCCGCTGCCGACGACAACGGGTCGGCGAGCGACATCGCGATCAGCGCGGTAAAGAGGCGCGGCTCGACCCAGTAGACGACAATCGCGGCGCAGATCAGCACCGCCAGAACATCGATGATCGAGCGCGTGGCGCGCGACCGGCGGTGCAGCATCGGGTGCGCCAGCTCGTAGGCGGCGACAAACACGCCGACGAGGGTCAGCATGACGAACGGCACCGCCACGCTCGGCAACCGCCGCAACTCGACCAGCAGGCTGAACGCCGATTCCTGCCAGAAGACGACCGCGAACAGCCAATAGCCGAGCGCGATGCACAACAGGTTCACCGCATCGCGCCGCGCCTTGAAGATCGCGCTGTGCTTGAGGACGATGATGAGGCGGTGGTGCCAGGTATGGTCGGGTCCGTGCGCCTGCGGGTCCGCCACCGGGTTCTCCACCCGTTGCATCGGCTGCTGCATGGGACGTCTCCCTTCAGCTCATGGTTGAGACAGTAGTGCAGCCGGCGGCATATTTATGTGATCTTCATCACATTTGCGAAGTTTTTGCTGGCGGGGGCCCTTTATCCGCGCGGCGCGGCGTCGGTGCGCCCGAGCGCGGGGCGCCTGTTGCGGGCGCGGTCGAAACCCGGTACAAGCCGCGGAAATCCTTGTTCGGGGCGTGGCGCAGTCTGGTAGCGCACCTGCTTTGGGAGCAGGATGTCGGAGGTTCAAATCCTCTCGCCCCGACCATGTTTGCCGGCCCGAACGGCGGGCGACGGCATGGAGGTAACGATAGCCGATGGCGCTGGCGCGCATCTACCGGCCGTCAAAGACGGCGATGCAATCCGGACGGGGGCAGAGCCGGTACTGGTTGTTGGAATACGAACCGGCGACCCGGCGCGAGCCCGACCCGCTGATGGGCTGGGCCAGCGCGCAGGACACGCTCAACGAAGTCAAGCTGCGTTTCGCGACGCTTGACGACGCGGTTGCCTTCGCCGGCAAGCACGGTCTCGAGTACACCGTGATCGAGCCGCACGCGCGCACGCCAAAGGCGAAAAGCTACGCCGACAACTTCAGATACGACCGCGTCCGCACGTGAACCGCGGTTGCGATGCGCCGACCCCGTAGCTCAGCTGGATAGAGCACCTGCCTTCTAAGCTGGTGGTCGCAGGTTCGAATCCTGCCGGGGTCGCCAAGCCCGATCTCAGCGCGACCAGTAGCTCGGCTGGCCGTAGGTCGGCGGCATGATCTGGCTGCACGTCTGGGTGTCCCACGGGCTCTTTTGCGGGCACGGTCCAAGACCGCTGGTGTAGGGATCGTAGCTCCACGACGGCGGCGTTTGCGGGCGTTGCGCATAGGGCGCCGGCGGGTATTGCTGCGCCTGCGCTCCCGCTGCCAGCGACCCGGCGAACAGCGCCGCCGCAAGTATCAGGTGTCTTGCCTTCATCTTCATCTCCGTGGCCGACCACTGCCGTTCAAACGAACCGCAAGAGAAAGCCGTTCCGTAGGCTTCACCCGGCGGTCGGGGCCGCACCGCACGCTCGGAATTTAACTCGGTTGGCTCACCGGCCCGGCTTTGGCGGTCGTTGGATTTACGCGATGGCCACAACGGCGTCCGCGATCTACTGCCGGCCGCCACCGCCGTCATAGGTGTGGCTGTGTGAGGTGGCGCAAGGGCTGAGCGGATTGGGGTCGGGGTCGGGACACGCGCCGCTGACATGCGAGGCGCAGCCGGCGAGCAGGATGGCGAGCCACAGCGCGGTCAATAATCGGTAAGTCACCGGCGCCTCCTTTGCCGCCTCAGCGCGGCACGCAATTGAAGTGCGCGAAGTGTTCGAGCACCGCGCGCATATCGGTGCTGCGCAGCGCGGCTGTCTTGCCGTGCGCGGCGCAGGCGCGTTCGGCCGTCGCGGTCGCGTCATCGAGGGTCTGCACCACACTGTCGTAGCGCACCGTCACCGCACTGTCGGTATCCTCGGTGATTCGCTGCGGCGAGCACGCACACAAAAGCGTGATCAGCACCGCCACACCGGCAGCCCGGCGCGTCACCGCTGGCGCGTGCCGACCGGCACCGGAACGCCGGGGATCTTGACCCGGGTCATCCCGAGGTGGTTGCGGCTGGTGAAGTACAGTGTCTTCCAATCGTCGCCGCCAAACGCGATGTTCGTCGTCGCCGACGCGCCATGGACGATGCGGCCGAGCTTCTTGCCGGTCCTGTCCATGACGTGGATGCCGCCGGCGCCGCCGCAATAGACATTGCCTTGGACATCGACCTTCATCCCGTCGGGCACCCCCGGTTCGGCGCCGCGCAGATCGGCGAAGACCCGGTCGCTGGCGCGGGCCAGCATGCCGTTCGGCATCAGATCGAATGCGCGGATATGGCCGCGCCGCGTGTCGTTGATGTAGAGCACGCTTTCGTCGGGCGAAAAGGCGAGCCCGTTGGGCAGCACAAAATCGTCGACCAGCAGCGACAAGCCGCCGAGATCCGGGGTCAGCCGGTAGACGCCGCTGAAGGTCAGATCCCATTGCTGCGGCGGGTTGGGATTGGTCCAGGGGTCGGTGAAATAGATAGAGCCGTCCGACTTCACCACGACGTCGTTCGGGCGGTTGAGCTGCCGCCCCTGAAAGCTGTTGCAGATGACGGTCAGGCCGCCGTCGAGTTCCAGCCGCGTGACCCGGCGGCTGTCGTGCTCGCACGCGACGAGCCGCCCCTGCAGGTCGCGGGTCAGGCCGTTGGCGCGGTTGGTGCCGTCGAGAAACAGCGAGGCCTGCTTGGCCGCCGGGTCGTACTTCATCCGCTTGTTGTTGTGGATGTCGCTGAACAGCAGATAGCCGCCCTCCGTCCACCACAGCGGCCCTTCGGCCGGCCCCTGGTCGCCGCCGTAGCCGTCGGCGAGGTAGTGGATCGTCTCGGACGTATCGATGATGCTGTCGAGCGCGGGGTCGAGCCGCTCGATCCGGGTTTCGGGCATGGCGCATCCTCCCTATCGTTGCCCCTATCGGGCCATTGCCCGGCACGGGGGTCAAGGCAATCGGCATGACGGCGGCAAGCGAATTCGCCGAGGGCGGCGTCCGCGGCCTTCTGCACCGGGCGGACCCGGCGGTCGGCCCCGGCCTCGTGCTGACGCACGGCGCCGGCGGCGATTGCCGGATGCCGCTGCTGGTCGCGGCGGCCGGCGCGTTCGCCGCCGCCGGTGTCACTGTGCTGCGCTGCGACCTGCCCTTTCGTCAGAAGCGGCCGAAGGGACCGCCGTCGCCGGCCGGCGCCGCCGCCGACCGCGCCGGGCTGCGCGAGGCCGTGGCCGCGCTGCGCCGCCTCGTCGCCGGTCCGGTGTTGCTCGGCGGCCAGTCCTATGGCGGCAGACAGGCGACGATGCTGGCGGCCGACGAGCCCGGCATGGCGCAGGCGCTGCTGCTGTTCTCGTACCCGCTGCACCCGCCCGGCAAACCCGAGCGGCTGCGCACCGAGCATTTCCCACGCCTCACGGTGCCGGCAGTGTTCGTCTCCGGCACCGCCGACCCGTTCGGCACACCCGACGAGCTGCGCGCTGCAGTGGGGTTGATCGCAGCGACGACGCAAATCGTCACCGTCGGCGGCGCCGGGCACGATCTGAAACGCGGCCGCTTCGACCTCGCCGCCGTCGTGGCAGCGCTTGTGGCCGTGGCGCCGCGCTGAGTTGCCATCCGCACTCGCGATGCCTACCCTTTAGCCACGACAAACGGAGCGTTGCGATGGCCGACGGCGGCAGCGGGTTTATCGAGGCGGTCAACGCCAGGGTCGAGGCGACGCTCGACGCCTGCACCAAATGCGGCAAGTGCGTCGAAGCCTGCCCGATGGTCGAGCCGGCCGGGCTCGACCCCGCCGACGCGGTCGCCATCGTCGAGGGCACGCTCGACCTGCTCCGCGGCGGCCCCGGCACCCAAGACGCCGCGCGCTGGGCCGAAGTCTGCACCAACAGCGGCAAGTGCATCGCGGCCTGCGATTACGGCGTCAATCCGCGCTTTATGGTCAACATGGCGCGCATCGCCAGCATGAACGCCCAGAAGGGCGAAGCCGAGACGCGGCGTGCGGCGCAGCAATATTTCAACTCGATGGGCCGCAGCACCCGCACGATCTCGCGGCTGCAGCTGCCGCCCGAGGTGCTGGAGCGCGTCGCGCCGCCGCTGCGCGCGCCGGACGAATACGGCGAGACGCCGGAAATCGTCTTCTACACCGGCTGCAACGTCATCAAGACGCCGCACATCGCGCTCTTGGTGCTCGAGGTGCTCGACGCGCTCGGCGTGCGCTACGAGGTGATGGGCGGCACCGCGACCTGTTGCGGCATCCAGCAGTTCAAGCGCGGCGACGCCAAGACCGCGGGCCGCGTCGGCTTCAACACGATCGACCGCCTCGCCCGCCCCGGCGCCTCGCGCGTCGTGTCGTGGTGCCCGAGCTGCTTCATCCAGATCGGCGAGGTCGCGCTGCCGGCCTACGAAGCCGCCAACGGCGCGATGCCGTTCGAGATCGCGCCGTTCGCGAGCTTGTTGGCCGAGCGGCTCGACGCGCTGCGCCCGCTGTTCACGCACCGGGTCGAGAAGCGGGTGGCGCTGCAGGAGCGCTCGGCGGTGCCGGAGATCATGGTCGCGGTGAAACAGGTGCTGCGCGCGATCCCCGGGCTCGAAATCGTCGAGCTCGACGTGCCGGTGCTCAGCACCCAGGCCAGCCACCTCTCGGTGCTGCCGAAGTTCAAGGCCGAATTGCTCGAGCGCGAATTCGCCGCGGCGGCCGCGGCCGGCGTCACGACCTTCGCCTCGATCTTTCACGCCTGCCACCGCGAGCTGATCGCCTACCAGCCGCAGGTCAGCTTTGAGCTGGTCAACTTCATGGAGCTGATCGGCGAGGCGATGGGCATCCACATCCCCGACCTCTACAAGCGCCTCAAGCTGATCGGCGACATCGACCGGATCGTCGCCGACACCAGCGACATGATCGCCGCGCACGGCCTCGATCTCGACACCGTGCGCAACGAACTCGCCGCCGACATGTTCAAGGGCGGTTAGAGTTTTGCAATGCCTCAAGATATTACAACGAGCCACTGTAACGTATGTGGGGGAATGACTAATCACGACGTTATCGCGTCAAAAGAATGCGGCAGCCAAGATTTTATTGAACAAGGAGAGTTTTTCTATAATACGTATGATTTTGTGGAATGTCGTGGTTGCTCTACGATTTCTTTAAGGAACAGTTACGGGAACATATCTTAGCTACATAATATATATTACCCTCCCTCCATGGCGCGCCGAGCGCCAAAGTGGTTGGAGGGGATAGCAGCGTTATTTGACCAAACACCGATTCCCAAGAATATTAGGTCCCTTGTGCGCGAGATTTATACGGCAGTCGAAAATGGCCTGAGCACGCTCGCGGCTATGGGTATTCGTACTGTTCTTGAAATGACGATGATTGATAAGGTCGGAGATCAAGGAAATTTTAAGAAGAACCTAGATGCATTCCATAAAGCTGGCTACTTATCGGTTCGCCAATATCAGATTGTTGATAACATTTTAGAAGCAGGTCATGCAGCAGCTCATCGAGGATGGACGCCGTCGGTGGAAGACATTCAAACGCTGCTGGGTATTACTGAAAGCACCATTGAAAGCAGCCATCTTCACGAGGACTTGGCACGCAAACTAGCAGCAAAGACGCCCGTCAGACCGAGACCCAGTAGAAGGTCATCGGAGCCTGAGGCTAGCTAAGCCGCGTCTCACCCGCCGCGTTGCGGCCGGCGATGCGGCCGAACGCCAGACACTCGCCGATATTGCCGGTGCCCTGGTACAGGTAGCTGTAGATCGACCCCAGCTCTCCGGCGCTGTAGAGGCGCGGGATCGGCGCGCCGTCGGGCCGCACGATCTGCCCGCGCTCGTTGCGCCGCGGCCCGCCCTGGGTGTTGAGCATCGAGGGCGATAGCTCGATCGCGTAGAACGGCGGCTCGACGAGCGGCTGCAACATCAGCTTGCGGCCGAAAGCGGCGTCCCGTCCGGCATCGCAATCGCGGTTCCATCGCTGCACCGTCTCGATCAGCGCTGCCGCGTCGAGCCCCGCCACAGCGGCAAGCGCCGGCAGGGTCTCGCCGGTCTTGATCCAGCCTTTCGCCAGCTCGGCGCTGTTGTCCTCGCTCCACTCGTAGCGCTCGATGATCTGCGTCCAGCCGTGGCTCGGGTGCATGTCGTAGAGCGGACCGGCGGTAAACAGCCGCTGGTCGAAGATCAT
>JAFAWI010000490.1 GCA_019241915.1 Alphaproteobacteria bacterium | reverse complement strand
GTACCGGGATCGGCGGCGACTGCTTTTGCCTCTATTCGAAGGGGGGCGAGCTGCCGGTGGCACTCAACGGCTCGGGCCGGGCGCCAAAAGCCGCGACCGTCGAATGGTACGCCGAGCGGCAGATCCGGCAGATTTCGACCCAGACCGCGCATGCGGTGACCCTGCCGGGCGCGGTCGACGCGTGGTGCACGCTCAACGAGCGATACGGCTCGAAGCCGCTGTCCGAGCTGCTCGAGCCGGCGGCGCAAGCGGCGGAGGAGGGGTACCTCGTCACCCCGCGTGTCGCCTGGGATTGGGAGCGCAACGCCTGGAAGCTGCGCGACCCGCACACCGCCAAGGTGATGCTGCCAAACGGCAAATCTCCTGCCGTCGGCGACCGAATGCGCAACCCGGCACTGGCGGCGACGCTGCGCAAGATCGGCAAGGAGGGCCGGGCTGGCTTCTACGAAGGGTCGGTGATGGGCGACATCCTCGTCCGATTGAAGGAGTTGGGTGGCCTGCACGAGGAGGAAGACTTCGACGCGCAGCGTTGCGAATGGGTCGAACCGATCCATGCCCCCTATCGCGGCTATGACGTTTACGAATGCCCGCCGAACGGGCAGGGCTTGGCCGCGCTGATGATCCTGCGCCAGCTCGAAGGTTACGACATGGCCGGCGACACGCTGAGCGAGGCCGACCGCATCCACCTATTCGCCGAAGCGACCAAAGCGGCCTACCACGTCCGCGACGAACACATCGCCGATCCCGCGCAGACCGAGGTCGACGTCGCGCATTTCCTCTCCGACGCGTGGGCGCACGCGGCCCGAGCCAAGATCCGCATGGACAATGCGATGCCGGGGCCGGAGTGGAACGGCGGCACCGAGCATACCGACACGGTCTATCTCTGCGCGGTCGATCGCGACGGCAACGCGGTGTCGTTCATCAACTCGCTGTTCTCGTCGTTCGGCACCGGGATCATGGCGCCGGAGACCGGAGTGCTGCTGCACAACCGCGGCACCAGCTTCCGGACTGGCGCCGGCCACCCCAATGCGATCGCGCCGCACAAACGGCCGTTTCACACGATCATCCCGGCGATGCTCTGTAAGGACGGGCGTGCGGTGATGCCGTACGGGGTGATGGGCGGCCAGTATCAGGCGGTCGGTCACGCGCATATCGCGCACCAGATGCTCGACCGCGGGGTCGACCCGCAGCAGGCGGCCGAGGCGCCGCGCAGCTTTGCGTTCCGCGGCCGGCTGCGCGTCGAATCGACGATTGCCGAGCCGGTGGTCGCCGATCTGGCGCGACGCGGCCACGCGATCGACGTCATGAAGGTGCCTGTCGGCGGCTGCCAGGCGATCTGGATCGACCGTGGGCGCGGCGCGCTGATCGGCGGGTCGGAACCGCGCAAGGACGGGTTGGCCTTGGGGTATTGAGCCGGCGGGAAACGATGCGGCGGTCGTCATGAATGCGCGCACGCGACGGGCGATCGCGGTGCACAAAGCCGGTCATTGGCCCGAGGGAGCCGCTGCGGATCGCGTGACGCTCGCCTTTGTCGATCGGCATAGACGGCGTCTGCGTCTGGTCGCCGACAGCGGCACGCCGTTCCTGCTCGACTTGCCGCGCGTCCAGCATCTGGCCGACGGCGACGGGCTGGAACTCGACAATGGCGGGTACGTGCGTGTCTGCGCAGCGCCGGAGCGGGTGCTCGAGATCGAGGCCGACGGGCCGGCGGCGCTGTTGCGCCTCGCCTGGCACCTCGGCAACAGGCATCTGCCGGTGCAGGCGCTCGATGGGCGACTGCGTATCCGCGACGATCGCGCCATTGCCGCCATGGTCGAGGGACTTGGTGGCCGCGTGACCGCGCTGAGCGCACCGTTCGATCCGGAGACGGGTGTTTATGCCGGCAGCGAACATGGCCCCGTATGCTGAGCCGACCGAGCTCCAGCGGAAATATCCAAGGACAGCAGCTGCGTCAGCGACGGGAGGGCGAGGCAGCGGCTGGATCCCGCGGTTGGTGCGAGTCTTGCGATGGTCGATCGCAGTGCTGGGCTGCTGCGCGACAGGGGATGATGTCGAACAATGTCGCTTGAGGCGCTCGCGTTTGCCGGGCTGGTGGCGCTTGGGATGCCGGTTTCGCCGCCGGCGGCAGCCGGGGAAGCGCCTCCGCTCGCAGCAGCGCCCGAATCGGCGATTGCGGTCGGGCATGCCTATCACCGCGGCGAGTTGGCATACCGCCGGCAGGATTATGCCGAGGCGCTGGCATGGTTCCGGCTGGCGGGCGACCGTGGCAGCGCCGCCGCACAAAATTATCTCGGATGGCTCTACGTGAACGGGTGGGGCGCCCGACGCAATTACGACGAGGCGATGCGCTGGTATCGCCGCTCCGCGGCGCAAGAAAACGCGCTCGGCGAGAACTATGTCGGTTGGATGTATCAGCACGGCTGGGGCGTCGCGCAGAATTATGGCGAGGCGATGGACTGGTATCGGCGCGCCGCGGCGCATGGCAGCGCCGAGGCCGAGCGGCATATCGGCTTCCTCTATCGCAACGGTTGCGGCGTCGAGGCCGACAATGGCGAGGCGCTCGCATGGTTGCGCAAGGCAGCGAGCCGCAACGACGCTACCGCACAATCGACCGTCGGCTGGATGTACCAAAAGGGGCTTGGGGTCGATCTCGACTACGCGGAGGCGATGCGCTGGTACCGATTGGCCGCGGAGCAGGGCAACGTCGATGCCGCGTACAGTATCGGCATCCTTTACGAGAACGGCTGGGGGGTCGCGGCCGATCTCGATGCCGCGCGGCGGTGGATGGAAAAATCCGCCGGTGCCGGGAACCCGGAGGCGAAAGACTGGCTGGCAAGCCACTGACGGGACGCCGCCAAACAAAAACGCCCCGGCCGGAACCGGGGCGTTTCGCCTGTGGCGGCTGACGCGGCTTAGGCCGCCTTCTGCTCCACCTGCGGCTGGCTGACCGCCTGGCCGATGTTGATCTGGCGAGGCTTCGCCTCTTCCGGCACCTCGCGCATCAGGTCGACGTGCAGCAGGCCGTTGTCGAGGCTGGCGCCTGTCACCTTGATGTGGTCCGCCAGGCTGAAGCGCCGCTCGAAGGCGCGCCGCGCGATCCCACGATGCAGGTAGCGGCCCTCCGTTTCATCGTCCTCCTTCTGCGCCTTGCCCGAGATCACCAGCGAGTTCTGCTGCACGGTAATGTCGAGCTCGTCGCGAGCGAAGCCGGCCACCGCCATGGTGAGGCGGTAGGAATCATCGCCGGTCGATTCGATATTGTAGGGCGGGTACGCGGTAGCGCCGCTGTCGAAGCGCGTCGCGCTATCGACCAGACGGGCCAAGCGGTCAAAACCGATGGTCGAGCGAAACAAGGGTGAGAAGTCAAAGCGATCCATAGCCATATCCTCCATTGAGCGACACGGGTCGTGGCACCGGCCAAAGGCCCAGCACCGGACAGTCTGCACGGCCCCATTGGGCGTCCGCGCAATGGTCATTTAGGTATGGCGGCAGCGGTTTCAAGCACTCGAATGAGCAAAGTGCTGCCGACCTCTTGAACCTCGGCGCTGGGTTCCCAAATCGAGGCCGCCGGGCGCAAAACCAGGTCCGGTGTCGATTGTTTTTCCATGTTGCTCAAGCGGAGGACGTGGCGATGACTGTCGAGAACGAGAACGACGCCCTGCCTGCAATTCCATCGGCGCCACAGGCTCGGCGGCAGGGCGAACGCCCCGGCTGGAATCGGCCGCGGGTCGGGGCCGAGTACGACGAAGAACCGATTTTTCCGCCGATCTCGGCGCCGCTGCCCTGGCCGCGTGTGTTTCCGAGTCTCTAGTCGGGCGTCGCCGGCCACTCTGACGAAAACGCCGCCTTCGGGGCGGCGTTTTTGTTTGCGGCGCGAGGCCGTCTAACTCTTCAGCCCGAAGCCTTGGAAGCGCTTATTGAACCGCGCCAACTGCCCGCCGGTGTCGAGCAGCCGCTGCTGCCCTCCGGTCCATGCGGGATGCGATTTTGGGTCGATGTCGAGGCGCAGCGTGTCGCCTGCCTTGCCGTATGTCGATCGGGTTTTGTACGAGGTCCCGTCGGTCATCAGAATGGTGATTTCGTGGTAGTCCGGGTGGATCCCGTCTTTCATCGCGCGCCCCTCTCGGAGCGCCGGGTTATAGCCACATCTCGTCGTGCACGCAATCGGGCCGCCGTACGCGAACGAAGGCGCCGTCCCGATGCCGATCGGGGCGGCGCCCTGTTTTGTGCTTAGTGCAGGACCGTCACGACCCTGCGGGTGTCCGGGTCGACCAGCACGGTGCGGTCGCCGAAGGTCGCGTAGTCGTAGCGCCAGTGATGTTCCGCCGGAAAGCTGTAGAGCTCGACCGACTGCGGCACGACCGCGCCGGTCGTGACCTCAAAGTCGGTCGGCGGCGGGATCGCCGCGCGATGTTCCTTGATGATGTACTCGCGCATCTGCGTCTCTTCCGCCGGCGCGATCGTGGTCGTGGTCGTTCTTTCGGTGACCTGGGCGAAGGCGGGGCTTGCCAACAGCACCACGGCCGCCGCTGCAACGATGGGTTTCACAGCCATATCCTTTCGGCGATGTGAGTTCGGGTCACAAACATCAAAAGGAGAGGCGAGTTCCCGCGATGATCATCGGTCCGCCGGCGGCCCCGGGAGTAATTTTCATGGTCGATTGCGGTTTTAGCTAAATCGCCTCGGCGAGAAACTCCATGGCCGCATTGACGCCGCCTTTGCCGTGCGGCACCCCCGCCAGGCCAAGCGACACCTCGATCGCCGCCAGCGCGCCCAATACCATCGCTTCGTTGAGATCGCCGAGATGGCCGATCCGGAACAGCGTTCCTCTGAGCGGTCCCAGACCGCCGCCGAGCGACACGTTGAACTTGTCGAGGCAAAGCTGGCGCACCTTGTCCGCATCGTAACCCTCGGGCAGCAGCACAGCCGTGACCGAGTCGGAGTGTCCTTCGGGATCGATCGCAAACAGTTCCGGCCCGTCATTCTGCCGCCACGCGCGTACCGCCCGCCGGGTCGCCTCGGCGAGGCGGTGATGACGGGCGAAGACGTTATCCAACCCCTCTTCTTCGAGCATGCGGAGCGCTTCGCGCAGCCCGTAAAAGAAATGGACGGGGACGGTGCCGTTCCAGTAGCCCTGCTGGTTGCCCTGGCCCAGCAGGCGGCGCCAATCCCAGTAAACGCGGGGCAGCTTCGCGGCCGCGGTCGCGGCGATGGCCTTAGCGCTGACCCCGGTGAAAGCCATGCCGGTCGGCAACATCAGCCCCTTCTGCGAACCGACGACGACGACATCGACCCCCCATTCGTCCATCCGGAAATCGAACGAGCCGAGCGAGGAAATAACGTCGACGCAGAACAATGTCGGGTGCTTGGCCGCATCGATCGCCTTGCGCATGGCAGCGATCGGGTGGCGTACGCCGGTCGACGTCTCGTTGTGGACCGCGAGCACCGCCTTGATCTCGTGGTTGCTGTCCTCGCGCAGCCGGGCTTCGAGCTTGGCCGGGTCGACCGAGCGGCGCCAATCGTTGGCCAGCGTTTCAACCTGCAGGCCAAACGCCTCGGCACGCAGCCCCCAATTGACCGAGAAATAGCCGCTCTCGGCGATCAGCACC
>JAFAWI010000086.1 GCA_019241915.1 Alphaproteobacteria bacterium | reverse complement strand
TCACGAGCGGCGCCGCCCGCCGCGCGGCCAGCGCGCGCCACAGACCGAACAGCGACAGCAGCAGGCCAAGATAGCACAACAGCAGCAGCCCGCCGACGCGGACCGCCATCGCCGCACCGATCGTCACCCCCAGCTTGACGACGAGAGACCATTTCGGCCGCGGCAGGAACGGCACGATGCGAACCATGTAGTAGGTCGCCCAGACGCACCCGACCGCGAACGGGATGTCCTTCGGGTTGTTGAACATCTGGCCGTAGTAGTTGGGGGTCAGGACGAGGAACAGCGCGGCGATGAACCCGGCGCGCGGGCCGCTGAGCCGGCGTCCCAGACGCCAGACGCCGACCAGCCCGACAACACCGACGAAGCCGTTCAGCAAGTGCCGCGTCTCGAACACGCCGAGCGGCGAGACCCGGTTGAGAATTGCTGCGCACAGATCGAACAGCGCGCCGTAATTGTACAAATCGGCGTAGCGGTAGAGCAGCTCCCAATGGGGGGCGGGCGACAGGCCGGCGAGCCAGAGGTAATAAGTCAGAACAAGGTTGCCGTACCAGTTTTGGCAATCCTCGTCCCAGGTCACGCCATAGGCGCGGAAGGTCAGCAGGACCACCAGCGCCGCCAGCGCGAACAGCGCAAGCGCCCATCGATCCCAGAGCGGCTTTTGGCGGCAACGCGCAATGACCGGCGTCAACAGCTCGCGCGGCGTCAACGGCTTGCCGGCCGCGCTTATGGCGCCGCCGAATGTTCTAAGCGCTTGCATCAAACGTCTCGAAGACGGTGTCCCGGCAACCCGTTGGTCCGGCATTTTGACGCGCCGGCGTTGCACAACCGTTTCGCCGAGGGATCGGTTTCTGTCAAGCCGCGACAATGCCGCTGCGCGGCGGCCGCGGCGGTCAAAGCCCGGCTTCGGCCAGCATGGCGCCAACTACGCGCTCGCCGGAGAAATGCTCGCGCGCCAATTCGCGCGCCCGCCGGCTATGGCGGGGATAGTCGGTGGCAATCGCCTCGATGGCGGCCGCCGCCTCGTCATGCGTCGAGAAGCCAAAGAGGCCTTCACCCGCCGGGTAGAGCCCCGCGAACCCGGTTTGCATCGTCACGACCGGCCGGCCGCTGGCGAGGTAGCAGACGGCGCGGTCGCTGAACCAGCCGCTGTGGGTCCGCACGTAAATATCCTTTGCCACCGTGAATTCGCCGCGCGAACCGGCAATAAAGTCGCGGTAGCTGTCGATCGTCGCGGAGACCGGGCGCGGGTCGACGAGCCGCCAGCCGTGGCCCTCCACGTTGCGCCTGACTTGCTCGGTCGGCGGCAGGATCGCCATGCGAAACTCCGTTGCCGGAAGCCGGCGGGGCACATCGAGAAATTTCAGGAAGTTGACGTGTTTCGACCACAGATAGGTCGAGCCATTGAATTCGATGTCCTTGCCACGATTGTCCCAGCTCGCGATCGAACTGAACCAACGCGGCTCGCCGCCGTCGCCATTGGCGGGCGCCGGCCACAGGTCCATGTCCACCGGCGGTCGGGTCGGCCGCCACGATATGCCGCCAAGCGGGATCGGGCAGTCGGCGCGGCCGATATTGGCGCCATAGGTGAAAAAGTGGGTATGCGCCTCGAGATAGGCGCGCTCCGCCGCATCGCCTTTGGCCGCGTTGATTTGCTGATAGCCGGGGTCGGTGTCGACCAGGATGCGCACCGGGCAGGCCAGGTGGCGGTCGAACAGGTGATGCGACCCGCACAAATTGATCAGTGCGCCGGCCTCGCGATAGAGCGCCGCGATACCTTGCCGCGAGAGGCCATGATAGGTCTCGTCGACGCCGCAGCGATACGCCCAACGCCCGGCCAACCCAAATCGCTCCATCGCGCGTTCGAGGCAGCCGAGGTTGTAGGCGCAACTCATCACCACGCTTTCGGCGCGCGGGTCGTACGGGTTTGCTCCGCTGTCCTCGACGTACCAGGCCTCGTAACCGAGCTTTTCGAGCGCTACGAGGTAATGCGCGGCCTGCCACGCAATGCCGGCGAGCGGCATCTGGCCGGCGAAGTGGAGGACGACGATCTTGCCGCGCTTGGACAACGGACACTCTGTTCGACGTGTGGGCCGCTCCATAACGGATGGGCCGCATAAAAATTCGGCAATAAAGGGCCGCGGCGCCGCGTTGTCGCAGGCGGCCGGCAACACCGCCGCCTGCCGCCGCAGGTTCACGACCGCGCCGCCGAGGAACGCATGGACGAGCAGCACCTTGCATGGGCCGAGGACGATCCGCACGACAAATTCGCGCTTGAGAACGCGTTGCGGCGCGAGCCCGACAATGTCGAGCTGCGCACCCGCTACCGCGCGGTGCTGGAGCGGATCAATCGCACGGCGCTCGGTGTGTCGACGATCGTCCTGCCCGAGTTGCCTTACCCGCTCTATTTTCGCGGCGGCAGCAGCGACCTGGCGAATTTCGATCAGATTTTCGGCCTCGGCGAGCTGTCGGTTCCGCTGCGCCATCCGCCGGCGCGGGTGCTCGATCTCGGCGCCTATGTCGGTTATGCGGCGGTCTATATGGCGCGCATGTTTCCTGCCGCAGAAGTTTTCTGCGTCGAACCTTCAGCGGCCAATTTCAATCTGTTGACCCTCAATACCTCGCCTTATCCGCGAATTCGCCGGCTCAACGGCGCGGTATGGAGCCGCACCGCAGCCGTCTCCGTCGCCGGCCATGAGCTGGGCGACTGGGGCGCGCATTTCTCGGCTGACGGCGACACCGGCGCAGCGATCCAGGGTTGGGCGGTAGACGACATCCTGGCAATGGCTGGTTGGGACCGCGCCGATTTCATCAAGTGCGATGTCGAAGGGGCCGAGCGGGAGCTGTTCACCGATCCCGCCGCGGCCTGGCATCAAACCGCCTCCTGCGTGACGGTCGAGACGCATGACGCCTGGGTTCCGGGCTGCCTCGCGACCGTCGAACGATGTTTTCCCGAAGACCGCTTCGAGCGGGTCTGGAGCGGCGAAGTCTGGGCCTTTATTCGGCGCGGCGCCGGCGGCACCGCACTCCCGCCGCGGCTGATGCTGCTCGAGCCGCCGCACGCGCGCCTGCCGATCGAGCTGAGCGATGTGTCCGACGGCATCTGGGGCTTTATGATGTTTGACGGCCACTCCTGCCAGCTGCATCCGAACGGGGCGGGCGCCGCGCCGGCGACGTTGGCGGTGCTGCGCAACTTTGCCGGACAGCGCTGCTTCAAAGCCGGCTTGGCATTGCCGCCGAAGGCGCGGGCGCCGGTGCGGTTTTCGCTGGACGTATTCGACGCCGCGGACGGCCGCCATCTCGGCGCGGGCGGCTGGGTGGTAGCACCGGGCGAGCGGGCCGAGCCGACCCTGCGCCTGGCGCCGCTACACGGCCGCTGTCGCGTCCGGCTGCGCACCGAGATGGCGCAACCCGACGGCGACAGCTTTCACGCGTGGGCGCATTGGCTCGCCCCTCAATTTATGTAAGATCGCGCTTCTTGGATCAGCCGGGCGCAGAAGTGCGCCCGAACCCGATGGAAGAAGCCGACACATGACCTACGTCGTCACCGAAGCCTGCATCCGCTGCAAATACATGGACTGCGTCGAGGTTTGCCCTGTCGACTGCTTCTACGAAGGCGAGAACATGCTGGTCATCCACCCCGACGAATGCATCGATTGCGGGGTGTGCGAGCCCGAATGCCCGGCCGAAGCGATCATCCCCGACAGCGAGCCGGTCGCCGAGCAATGGCTCGAACTCAACCGCCAATACGCGGTGAGCTGGCCTAACATCACCCGCAAGAAACCGCCGCCGGACGATGCCGACGAGTGGAAAGGGGTTGAAGGCAAGCACGATAAGTTCTTCAGCCCAAAGGGCGGCGGCGACTAGCCGCGGCGGCAAGCGCCGGCCGTTGCCGGCCGACGCGCGGGCCCCGGACGCGGCGCATGGCTGATGTGCTGGCTTCGCCGGGCCTGGTTATGCTATACATTTTACTGGCGCTATAGACGCTTCCCCCCACGTTCCGCGCTCTCTTCGAGATGTGGAGACAGTCGCCGCCGCTTTGGCGACTCAGGAGGCGTCGTGAATGGCGCTTGGCTGGGTCGGGGGCGGAAGGACATGATGATAGTGGCTGACAAGACGCCATTCTCTGCCGGCGACCTCGTGGTCTATCCGACGCACGGGGTTGGCAAGATCACCGCGATCGAGGAGCAGGAGATCGCCGGGCACACGCTCAATGTCTTTGTCGTGCTGTTCGACAAGGATCGGATGACGCTGCGCGTGCCGCTGGGGAAGGCGAAGATGTCGGGCCTGCGCAGGCTGTCCAGCCACAAGGAGATGGATGCGGCGCTGGCCAAGCTGCGGGGCCGCTCGCGTGCCAAGCGGACGATGTGGAGCCGGCGCGCGCAGGAATACCAGGCCAAAATCGCCTCGGGCGATCCGGCCTCGATCGCAGAGGTGGTGCGCGACCTGTTCCGCAACACCGGGCAACCCGAGCAATCGTACAGCGAGCGCCAGATCTATCAGGCCGCGCTCGATCGGCTTGTGCGCGAATTCGCTGCCGTCGAACGGATCGACGAGACGACCGCGGTGCAACGCGTCGAGCAGATGCTGAGCGCTTAGCCACCGGCACGGCGGCCGCTCCCGGCGGCCGTCGCCATGCCGGCGGCGCCAGGGCAGGGAAGTGAACGCAGGCGTTTCGAGGCAACGGGTCGCACGATTTGCCGAGCTGCGCGGCGCGCGGCGGGTTTGGGCGGTCGGCTCTATCCATGGCGAGGCGCGCCGGCTCGCCCGCATCCACGACCTGATCGCGCCACGCTTCACCGGCGGCGACCGTCTCGTCTATCTCGGGAATTATCTGGGGCACGGCGAGGATGTCGCCGCGGCGATTGACGAGCTGCTCGATTTTCGCCGCCGGGTCATCGGCCGATCGCAAGGCTTTGCCTGCGATGTCGTCTACCTGCGCGGGGCGCAGGAAGAGATCTGGCAGAAACTCCTGCAGCTGCAATTCGCGCCGAACCCGGGAGAGCTGCTCGCCTGGATGGTGCGCGCCGGGATCGAGCCGACGGTGCGCGCCTATGGCGGCGAGTTGCGGCAGGGCTTTGCCGCGACCCGCGACGGGCCGCGTACGATCACCCGGTGGACCAGCACGTTGCGCGCCGCGATGAACGCGGCCGAGGGGCATCCAACGCTGTTCGCGGCGCTGCGCCATGCCGCTCATACCGGCGAGGGAGGGCTGCTGTTCGTCCATGCCGGGGTCGATCCGCAACGCGCGCTGACGCAGCAGGCCGACCTGTTCTGGTGGGGCGGCAGCGACATCCTGCAGCTCGAGGCGCCATTCGCCAATTTCCGGCGGGTCATCCGCGGTTTCGACCGCGACCGCCGCGGACTGACCGAAAGCCGGTTCGCGGTCTCGGTCGATGCCGGTGCCGGCCGCGGCGGCCGCCTCCAAGCGGTCTGCCTCGCCGCCGACGGGTCGGTGGTCGACAGCTGCGAGGCCTGACCGTCGTAGGGGCGGAAATCGCGGCGCGTTCCGTCCCATTTTGCGCCGGCTTGGCGGCGGATGGCACTTCGGTCATCCCCCACAGCGGCGCAGCAGGTGTCAGATCGCGGTGTAGCCGCCGTCGACGAGCAGGTCGCT
>JAFAWI010000062.1 GCA_019241915.1 Alphaproteobacteria bacterium | reverse complement strand
CGGGTTCGACCCGGAGACCGGCCAGCCGATCATCGAGGAGCAGCCGTTCGACCTCAACGAATTGCCGCTGATCGTCGTCATCGTCGACGAGATGGCCGATCTGATGCTGGTCGCCGGCAAGGACATCGAGGCGGCGATCCAGCGCCTGGCGCAGATGGCGCGCGCCGCCGGCATCCACATCATCATGGCGACGCAGCGCCCGTCGGTCGATGTCATCACCGGCACGATCAAGGCCAATTTCCCGACCCGGATCAGCTTTCAGGTCACCTCCAAGATCGACAGCCGCACGATCCTCGGCGAAGGCGGCGCCGAACAGCTGCTGGGCCGCGGCGACATGCTTTATATGGCCGGCGGCGGCCGGGTGACCCGCGTGCACGGCCCGTTTGTGTCGGACGAGGAGGTCGAGCGCGTCGTCTCGGCGCTCAAATCGCGCGCCGAACCGGATTACATCGACGAGATCACCGAAGACGGCCTCGACGATGGCGGTGGTGCTGGCGGCGGGTTCGGCGGCGATGACGATGCCGGCGGCGGCGACCAGCTCTACGATCAGGCGGTGGCGCTGGTCACCCGCGAACGCAAGGCCTCGACCAGCTTTGTGCAGCGCCACCTGCAGATCGGCTACAACCGCGCCGCCCGCATCATCGAACGCATGGAGGAAGAAGGCGTCGTCGGCGGCGCCAACCACGTCGGCCGCCGCGAAGTCCTCGCCCCGCCGCCGCGGTAGGCCAGTGCTCGTAATTCAGTATTTCGCGGTGTAGCTGTATTCGCAACTTGGCGACTGGATTTGCGCCGTCAGGGTCAGGCCGTCGGTGTGGCCGGTCATCGTTGCGATGCCGTGGTGCAGTTGGGCGGTCGCCTTGAAATTGCCGTTGCCGTCGACGCGGCCGGTCAGGTTCGTGTCGAAGCGCGGTACGTATTTGAAGCGGAAGACGCCGCCCGCGATGGTCAACGGATAGGTGGCACCGAGCGGCGGCCGGGTGCAGTCGCCGGAAATGGCTCGGGTCAAGGTCATCTCGCCGACATACTGGCCGTCGAAATGGCCGCCATCCTGCGCCCGCGCGCCGCCGGCGAGCGTTGTCAGAAGCAGCATAGTCGCGGCCAGCCGGTGCGGCACCGCCGTTACTGCCCGAGCGATTTGACCGCGCCGGCGCCGTGCAGCGCAGAAACCTCAGCGGCCGAGAAGCCCCAGTCGCGCAAAATCTCGTCGGTGTGCTGTCCGGCGTAAGCGGGCGGACTCTGCACTTCGGTGGGGGTGCCGGCGAAGCGCGGTGCTGGGGCCGGCTGGGCGACCCCGTCGACCTCGACAAAGCTCGTGCGATGCCGGTTGTGCTCGTGCTGGATCGCTTCCGACATCGTCAGCACCGGCGCGAAGCAGATGTCGGTGTGCTGCATGATCGCGGTCCATTCGGCACGCGTCTTCTGCTTGAAGATCGCAGCAAACCGTTCCTGCATCGCAGGCCATTGCGCGCGATCGCTTTGTTCCGGCAGATCGGCGCCTTCCAGCCCGGTATGCGTCAACAGCAGCGTGTAGAATTGCGGCTCGATCGAGCCGACGCTGATGTATTCGCCGTCTTTCGTCTCGTAGACATGATAGAAGTGTGAGCCGCCGTCAGTACGGTTGCGGCCGCGCTCCTCGACCCACGCCCCCGAGGCCAACGCACCGTACATTGAGGTCATCAGCGATGCGGCGCCCTCAACCATCGAACAGTCGATGACCTGTCCTGCGCCGGTGGATCTGGCCCGCAGGATGCCGGCCAGCAGACCCATTGCCAGATAAAGCGCGCCGCCGCCAAAATCGCCAATCAGGTTCAAGGGCGGCACCGGCGGCCCGCCTGCCGTACCTATCGCCGCCAGGGCCCCTGAGATCGCAATGTAGTTGATGTCATGGCCGGCGATGTGGGCAATCGGCCCATCCTGACCCCAGCCGGTCATACGGCCATAAACGAGGCGCTTGTTACGGGCGCGGCAGATATCGGGGCCAAGCCCGAGCCGCTCCATGACGCCGGGGCGAAAACCTTCGATCAGCGCGTCGGCTTGATCAACAAGCCGCAGCACCGCCACCTGGCCTGTCTTGTTTTTGAGGTCGACAGCGAAATTGCGGCGCCCGCGCAGCAGCAGGTTGAAGCGCGCGTCGTTACCATCGCGGTCAGTATCGGCGCCCACATTGGCGGCGCGGTCGATCCGCACCACCTCGGCCCCCATATCGG
>JAFAWI010000650.1 GCA_019241915.1 Alphaproteobacteria bacterium | reverse complement strand
GGTGCGGCAGGTAGTATTCGGCGCTGACGACCTTGGCGGCCGATTTGAGCGCCGCCTCGGCGTCGCCGTCATCGCGCACGACCAGACCCGGCTGCCGTGCGGTCTCGGTCAGTTGCTTGCGGTATTCGGTGGAGTCGTATTTGGCGTTGGGGCCGTTGCTCCAGGTGATCTTCAGTTTCTCGCGGCCCCGGATCGCCGAACCGGTGTTGCGGGCGATGACCGCGACGCCGCCTAGCGGCCGGAACTTGCTGGGCCAGGGCCAGCCCTGGATTTCGACCACCTTTTCGACCCCGGGCACTTTCAGCGCCTCGCTGGCGTCATAGGTGACGAGGGTGCCGCCGACCACCGGCGGTCGCGCGACAACGGCGAATTTCATTCCCGGAATCTTGGCGTCGATGCCGTAACCGGCGTGCCCGGTCGTGATGTCGCGCAGATCGACGATCGACACCGCGCCGGTGCCGATATAGCGGAACTCCTTCGGGTCCTTCAGCCGGATATCGCTTGCCTGCGGCACGGGCAGCGCGCTTGCCGCTGTCGCCAATTCGCCGTAGCCCAGTTTTTTGCCGGAATTGGCGTGCACGACGACATGGTTCTCGGCCTTGACTTCGGCCGGGTCGACCCCCCAGCGTGCTGCTGCGGCGCGTTCCAGCATCAGCCGCATCGCCGCGCCGCAATTGCGCATCGGCTGGATGAAATGGCGCACGCTGCGCGAGCCGTCGGTGTTCTGGTTGCCAAAGGTCTTTTCGTCGCCCGGCGCCTGCGCCACCCGCACCCGCGACCAGTCGGCCTCCATCTCGTCGGCGACGACCATCGGCAGGCTGGTGCGCACGCCGGTGCCCATCTCGGCCCGCGCAGCGATGATCGTCACCAGACCCGAGGGGTCGATCGCGACAAAAACATGCGGGTTGTCGATCGTGCCGCCGGGCATCTTGCCAGCGCCGGTCGGCCAGCCGGCGGCGAGGCTCCGGTCGAAGGGCAGGCTGGCGCCGACCACCAGGGCGCCAGTCGCGGCGGCGCCGCCGAGCACAAAGCGGCGGCTGACATTGAGGAGCGCGGTCATGGCTCAGGCCCCCGTCGCCGCCAGCATGATCGCTTCGGCAATCCGCTGGTAGCAGCCGCAGCGGCAGATGTTGCCGCTCATCGCGTCGAGCACGTCGGTCTTCGACGGCTTCGGGTTCTGCGCCAACAAAGCGGCCGCCTGCATGATCTGGCCGGCATGGCAATAGCCGCATTGCGGTGCGCTGGTCTCCCGCCAGGCGCGCTGCACGATGTGCTCGCCATGCGGGTCGAGACCCTCGATCGTGACCACCGGTTTGCCGGCGGCATCGGCCGCCGCCACCTGGCAGGACCGCACCGCCTGGCCCGCCAGATGCACGGTGCACGCGCCGCACAACCCGGCGCCGCAGCCGAATTTGGTTCCGGTCAGCCCGATCTCGTCGCGCAACACCCACAAGAGCGGCACCGACGGGTCGCCGTCATACTCATGGTCCTGGCCGTTTATGTGAAGCGTCAGCATGGCATGGTACCTCCCTGTGCCAGTCATAGCCGTCATTCCCGCGAAAGCGGGAACCCAGGGCAACGAAGGGAGCGGCGGCCCTGGGCCCCCGCGTTCGCGGGGGCGACGGGTCAGACGGTTAGCACCGTCTGACCCGTCGTCTTGCGGTCCTGCAGGTCGCGGTGGGCGCGCGCCGCATCCTTGAGCGGGTAAGTCTGGTTGACCTGGAGCTTGACCGCGCCGCTCTCGACCACCTCGAACAGTTCGCGGGCTGCGATCAGCAAATCCTCGCGCGTCGCGGTGTAGGTGTTGAGGGTCGGGCGGGTCAGGAAGAGCGAGCCCTTGCCGGCGAGGATGCCGATATCGACCGGGCCGATCGCGCCGGAGGACTGGCCGAACGATGCCATGAGCCCGAGCGGCGCGATGCAGTCGAGAGACTAGTAGAACGTATCCTTGCCGACCGAATCGTAGACAACCGGCAATTTCTTGCCCTGGGTGATCTCGTTGACGCGCGCGACAAAATCCTCGCGGCGGTAGTTGATTGGGTGGTCGCACCCGTTCTTCTTCGCGAGCGCCGCCTTCTCGTCGTCGCCGACCGTGCCGATGACCGTCGCGCCGAGATGCTTCGCCCATTGGCAGACGATGAGCCCGACGCCGCCCGCCGCGGCATGGATCAGGATCGTCTCGCCTGGCTTCACGACATGGGTGCGGCGGATCAGGTACCAGGCGGTCATGCCCTTCAGCATCATCGCCGCGCCCTGCTGGTCGGTAATGCCGGCCGGCAACGGCACGAGCCGGTCGGCCGGCATGACGCGCGCCTCGCTATAGGCGCCGAGCGGCCCGCCGGCATAGGCGACGCGGTCGCCGGGTTTCAGATCGGTGACGCCGGGCCCGACTTCCTCGACAACGCCGGCCGCCTCGGAGCCGAGGCCGCTCGGCAACGGCATCGGGTAAAGCCCGCTGCGCTGATAGGTGTCGATGTAATTGAGCCCGACCGCGGTATGCCGCAGCCTTACTTGGCCTTGGCCGGGTTTCCCGACCTCGACCTGCTGCCATTCCAAGACCTCCGGGCCGCCGGCCTTGGCAAAACGGATCGCTTGCACCATCGCACACCTCCCTCTGTTCGGATGGCGCGACGATAGCGAAGAACCGCCGGCAACAGCAACGAGCGTCCTTCGACACGCGCCGTTGCTGCGCACCAGCGCTGCTCAGGATGAGGTTATATGGTCAATGGCATCAAAGAAGTTCCCTCATCCCTCGCGCGAGCACAGCGAGCAGTCGAAGAACGCACTGTGCCTATCCAGCCTCTATGGAAGCGCGGCGCCTTCGAGGCGGAGCAGCGCCTGTTTCGTCTTGAGCCCGCCCCGGCCGCTGTAGCCGCCCATGCCGCTTTTCGCCAGTACGCGATGGCACGGGATGACGATCGGGATCGGGTTTTTGCCGCACGCGCCGCCGACGGCGCGCGGCGCCGAATGGATCGCCTCGGCAAGGTCGCCGTAACAGCGTGTCTCGCCATAGGGGATCTGCTGCATCGCCGCCCAGACGCGCTTTTCGAAGGACGAACCCGCGGGGGCGACCGGCAGGTCGAAATCGGACAATTTGCCGTCGAAATAGGCCTGCAGCTGGCGGGCCGCCTCTTCGAGCAGCGGGCTCCCATTGCCGGCGCGGCCGTTGCCCCAGGAGATGGCGACGATCTTGTTGTCCTCTTCCTCGATCGTCAGAGGCCCGACCGGGCTGGAAATCGAAAGCGATGGCATGACCACCTCCCGGAACGATGAAGGAACATTAACGCGCCGCCGCCGCTTTGTCGACGCTCCTTGCGATATAGTGCGGCGCGCGGTTTAGATGCTTCGGCATCGACCGAAGGAT
>JAFAWI010000605.1 GCA_019241915.1 Alphaproteobacteria bacterium | reverse complement strand
TCGGGCAGGCCGAAGTGGCGCAGCACCTCGCTATCCATTCCCTCCTCGTGATAGACGATCGGCACTGCGTAGATGGTGTCCACGTCGAGCGCCGCGATCACGGCTTCGCGTCGCACATTGCAGAACAGCGCGATCTTCCGCCGTTCGATGTCGGGGATCGGGCGATCGCAGCGGCAGAGCAGCATCTGCGGCTGGATGCCCACATTGAGCAGCTCCTTGACCGAGTGCTGCGTCGGCTTGGTCTTGAGCTCGCCCGCCGACGCGATCCAGGGCAGCAACGTCAGGTGGACGAACATCGCGCGCCGGGGACCGAGCTCGTTGCCAAGCTGGCGGATGGCCTCGAGGAAGGGCAGGCTCTCGATGTCGCCGACGGTGCCGCCAATCTCGATTAGGACAAACTCGACACCATTGGTCTCGTGAACGATCGTATCCTTGATCGCGTCGGTGATATGCGGGATGACCTGCACGGTCGCACCGAGATAGTCGCCGCGGCGCTCACGCGCGATGACCTCCGAATAGATGCGGCCTGTCGTGGTCGCGTCCGCCTTCGACGCCGGCACGCCCGTGAAGCGCTCGTAATGGCCGAGGTCGAGGTCGGTCTCGGCGCCGTCGTCCGTGACAAACACCTCGCCGTGTTGGTACGGGCTCATCGTCCCGGGGTCGACATTCAGGTAGGGGTCGAGCTTGCGCAGCCTGACTCTGAACCCACGTGCCTGCAACAGCGCTCCCAGCGCTGCCGCCGTCAAACCCTTGCCGAGAGAGGAAACCACGCCGCCGGTGATAAAGATAAACCGCGTCATGGACCTTCAATGTATAGCAAGCCGCCAAACTGTCACATGGGAAACGCGCGGCCGAGCCATGAGCGGATATATGGCGGTTAAATCAGTGGCTTAACATGCCGCCGCCGGTTCTGCTCAAGGCTGCGCGGCCGACTCGGCGCCAGCATCGCCGAGGCCGGGCGGCCAGCCTGCGCGGCGAAAGCCGCGGCAATCCTGGCAATCGGCGATTCGGCGCTATTTTGCGAGCGGCGCGCCCGGTTCGACGGGAGGCACGGGGGCTGCCGGCGGCGGTGCGGGCGCGACGGGCGCCTCCTGCGTCGTCGGCGCCGGCTGATCGACGATCGAGCGGGCCGGCGCCGTGCGGTTGCTTAGCCAGACGAGCAGAACGCTTGTGGTAAAAAACGCGACCGCCAAAAACGCAGTCGTGCGGGTCAACAGGTTGGCGGTCGACCGCCCGGTCATAAAGCCGGACATGCCGCCGCCGCCCATGCCCAGCGCGCCGCCCTCGCTTTTCTGCAGCAGGATAACGCCGACGAGCGCCAGCGCGATCGCCAAGTGGACGATGAACAGCAGCACGATCATGGCGCGGTCTTCTAAGCGCTTCGTGCCGCGCTGGCTAGTACGAGCGCGTCACACGAGATACGACAGCACCAGCAGCGCGGCGACGATTCCGGCCGACATCGCGAGCCCGAGATCCATCAGCGGCGCCGAAAAGAACGAAGCGATCGACAGCAGGCCGACCAGCGTCATCGCGCCCCAGAGCACGATCTGCACACGATCCCGCGGGCCGAGCCGCTCGGCGAGCGGCGCCGCATAACGCTCCGAATCGAGCACCACCGGCCGCGACGCGGCGGCGGCGTTGCCGATCGCCGTTTCAGTGAAGCGCCGGGGTCGATACCGGTCCAAGCGGAGCCTGGCGGTTCGGCGCAGGCGCAGCGCCTTCTCGGCGCGTTCGCGCTCGGCTTGCGCGCGCCAGCCTGGTGCCGCTTCGCTCACCGGCAGGCCTCGGCGATGGCCCAGAAATCGTCAGCCTTGAGACTCGCCCCGCCGACCAGCGCACCGTCGACATCGCCAAGCGACAGGATCTCTCGGGCATTGCCGGGATTGACCGAACCGCCGTAGAGCATGCGGGTCTGCGGCGGCAGCGCGGTGCGCATGACCGCATGGATCGCCGCGATGTCGTCGAGCGTCGGGGTCAACCCGGTGCCGATCGCCCATACCGGCTCGTAAGCGACGACGAGGTTGTCCGCGGTGGCGCCGGCCGGCAGAGAGCCGGAGAGCTGGGCCGAAACAACGGCGGTCGCCAGCCCCGCCTCGCGCTCGGCGCGGGTCTCGCCGACGCAGACGACCGCGGTCAACCCGGCGCGCCAGGCAGCGGCAACCTTGGCATTGACCGTGGCGTCGGTCTCGCCGCAGCCGCTCCGCCGCTCGGAGTGGCCGAGAATGACGTGCGAGCAGCCGGCGTCTTTCAGCATCTCGGCGCTGACGTCGCCGGTGCAGGCGCCGTTTTCCTTCGGATGACAGTCCTGGCCGCCAAGCGCGATGCCGCTGCCGGCGATCGCCTCGCCGACCAGAATGACCAGCGTCGCCGGCGGACACACCAGCAAATCGCAAGCCGGACTGCCCGCGGCGGCACGCGCGGCGATGTCGCGCGCCAGCGCGAGACCCGGCGCGCGCAGGCCGTTCATCTTCCAATTGCCGGCGATCAGCTTGCTGCGCAGCGCCATACCGTTCCCCAGGGTGCGGCCGCCGCGCGGTTGCGGCGCCGCCGAGCCGACCCTATCATCGCCGCCACGATCACACCGGCGCTCGGGCGGGTCAACCGCATCCTCCCGGCCGGGCGAGGCCAA
This sequence comes from Alphaproteobacteria bacterium, assembly GCA_019241915.1. GTDB lineage: Bacteria > Pseudomonadota > Alphaproteobacteria > ATCC43930 > CGMCC-115725 > DATARH01. Next base: position 2,333 of record JAFAWI010000605.1, on the reverse strand, counting down.
ATCGATACGGTCAAAACATGTTGCAAGCGATCCGCACACGGGCCGGCGGCATCATCGTCAAGGTGCTGTTCGGGCTGCTGATTTTGTCTTTCGGCTTTTGGGGAATCTATACCCGCTCGCCGTTTTTTCAGGACAAAAACTCGCCCGACACAGTCGTCGCCTCGGTCGGCGACCGCGACATCCGCGCCGACGCGGTGCAGGCGGCGCTGGAACCGGCGCTCGAACGGCTGCGCGCCCAGCTCGGCGGCAACATCGATCCGGCGCAGGTCAAGCAGCTCGGCGTGCTCGACGCGATCGTCGACCAGATGATCGACCGCAGCCTGCTCGACCAGGAGGTGGCGCATCTGCGGCTCGACCTGTCGGACGACGTCGTGCGCGGCGCGATCACGTCAAATCCCGCGTTTGTCGGGCCCGATGGCAAGTTCAACCGGGCGCAGTTCAACCAGGTACTGCAGATGAACCGGCTGACCGAGGATGGGCTGGTGGCGCGGCTGCGCCAGGAGATCCCGCGCGGCGACCTGCTGCAGGCGCTGACCGCGGGCGTGCGCGTCCCGCGTCCGGTGATCGATGTGGTCTACCGCTATCGCAACGAAACCCGCGTCGCCGATATCGTCGCGGTGCCGCTCTCGGCGGCCGGCGCGGTTGCGGCGCCGAGCGAGGACGCGCTGAACAAGTTCTACGAGGCGCACCCCGATATGTTCCGCGCCGCCGAGTATCGCGGCTTCACCGTCGCCACCTTGACCGCAGACGCGGTCTCGGGCGACCTCAAGGTGTCGGACGACCAGCTCAAAACGGCGTACGAGGAGCGCAAGAACGATTTCGATCTGCCCGAGCAGCGCCAGGTGCAGCAAATCCTGGCGCCCTCCGAGGACAAGGCAAAGGCGGCGGAAACCGCGCTTGCCGGCGGGCAGGACTTCCAGACGGTCGCGAGCACGATTGCCGGGCAGGATCCGTCGACGACCGATCTTGGGATGGTCAAGCAGGACGACCTGCCCAAAGAGCTGGCCGAGCCGGCGTTCAGCCTGCCGCTAAACAAGCCGAGCGAGCCGATCAAGACCCAGCTCGGCTGGCACATCCTGCGCGTCGTCAAGATCGAGCCGCCGCACACGCCCAGTTTCGACCAGGCGAAGGAACAACTGACCAAGGACCTGGTGCACGAAGCGGCGGCGGAGCGCCTCGAACGCATCGGCACGGAGGCCGACGATGCGCTCGCCGGCGGCGCGTCACTCGCCGATGTCGCCAAGAAGTATGGGCTGACCTTGACCACGATCGACAATACCGACATCGGCGGGCGCGACCTCGACGGCAAGCCGATCGTGCTGCCGGTCGACATGAAGGCGGTGCTGAAAGCGGCGTTCGACGCCAACGAGAACGAGACGAGCCGGGTGACCGGGATCGAGGACGGCGCGATCTTCGCGGTGCATGTCGACAAGGTGATCGCGCCGCGCGTCAAGCCGCTGCCGGAGGTCAAGGAACGCGTCGCCGCCGCCTGGCAGGCCGAGCAGAAGAAAGAGGCGGTCAAGAAGACCGCCGATGCCGTCGCCGCGGCGGTCAGCGGCGGTACGCCGCTTGCCAAGGCGGCGGGCGACCAGAAATTGACGATGACCACAACGCCACCGCTGGCGCGTCGGCCTGACGCGTCGGCGCCGGTCCCAGCCGCGGTCGTCGTCAAGCTGTTCGCGGCAAAGACCGGCGACATCGTGACTGCGGATGACGCGGCGGGGGCCTATGTCGCCCAACTCAAGGAGATCAAGGTGCCGGATACGGTGCCGGACGACCAGGCAAAGGCGTTGTCGAGCGAGCTTGGCAATGCCGCACGCTACGACATGGTCGGCGAGCTGACCGCGGCGCTCAAAAAACGCTTCCCGGTGACGGTGCATCGCGACGCCCTCGACAAGATGCTGTGAACGGGCAGCTGGCGATGTGGCACGGCGCGGCGACAGTCTTTCCCGTCACGCAACCGCATCACCTTCGTAACAGCGGCGGCACCTAACCCGGTGGGCGTTCCGGGCACAGCGTCGACAGCATCGCCGCGATGATCGGCATGCCGACGGTGCCGGGCGCCGTCATGATCGACTCCGGGTGGAACTGCACCGCGGCGATCGGCAGGCTCTTGTGCTCGACCGCCATGATCACGCCGTCTGCGGTCTCGGCGGCGACCGAGAGCTCGGGCGGCAGGGCGCTCTTGCGCGCGTATAGCGAGTGGTAGCGGCCGACGGCGAATTCCGCGGGGAGGCCGCCGAACAGCCGGTTGCCGGCGGCGCGGATCACCGAGGCCTTGCCGTGCATCGGCGTGTCGAGCACGTCGAGCGCGCCGCCGAAATATTCGACGA
>JAFAWI010000581.1 GCA_019241915.1 Alphaproteobacteria bacterium | reverse complement strand
TCGCGACCGGCACCGCTGACAGGCTGAGATCATTCAAGGTCGGGGCTCCCTTGGCACGGCCAGCGCGACTGTGCGGCAGCAAGGTTTAAGAAAACTTAAAACGACAGGGCGCGCGCGGTCGGCCGGGATGCCACGGGCAGCAGCGGCGCTGCGGCGCGCAACCCGCCGCGCAGGCGCAGACGGGCACAGCCTGCGGCGTCCGTGCCAGCGGCAGGGAATTGATACGCGAGCGGGGCGTTACTCCCACCGACAGGGGGTGCGGCGGCGCTTTGCCGGCCGCACCGGCAACACCGGAGGAAGTGACAATGAACCTAGCTATTCTTGCCGGTCGGACCGGCCGGGCGCTCGCCGTTACCGCCGCTCTCGCCGGCGCCGTCGGGATGACGGCCGCACCCAAGCCGGCGCATGCGATCGGCACCGGCGCCGCGGTCGGGCTGGGCCTCGGCGCGCTGGCGCTCGGCACGGCGGTCGGCGCTGCGGCCAACCCGTACTACTACGGCTACCCGGGCTACTATTACGGCGGCTATGCCCCGTCCTACTACTATCCGCCGGCCCCGGCTTATTATCCGCCGGCGCGCAGCTGCTGGAGCCCGTATTACGGACGCTACTACGCCTGCTAGCGAGCGCGGCAAGCGGCGGCCCGAGGCCGCGGCACGGTATAAGAACGAAAGCGGCGCCCATGCGGCGCCGCTTTTGGTTCAGGGGCGGCAGCGATAAATGCGTCGCACTCGTGTCGTTTTGCGCTCAATCCATATTGTAAAATTCCTGCGCTTAACCAAATCATGGGTCGGGCGCTGTCGCGCCGTAATTCGGAGGGAAACATGATCGGTTTTGCGGCTCGAGCGGGTCGTCGGCTGGCTGTCGCGACGATGGCGCTGGCTGTTGGTTTTGGCTTGACGGCCGCGCCGCGACCGGCGCAGGCGCTCGGCACCGGCGCGGCGGTCGGCCTCGGCCTCGGCGCGTTTGCCCTGGGATCGGTGCTGGCCTCGCCTTACGCCTACGGCGCTTATCCCGGCTATTACCCAGGCTATTACCCGCCGCCGGCCTATTACCCGCCGCCGGCGCCCTACTACCCGCCGCCGCGCAGCTGCTGGAACCCGTATTACGGGCGCTATTACCCCTGCTAAACCGGGGCAGTCCGCGAGCGGACCAAGGGCGAGCGGCGAACGCTCGCCCTTTTGTTTTGTCCGGCGCGCCTAGAGATACTTGGTGGGCTGGCGGAGCGTGCGCCACATGTGCGCGCTCGGGCTGTTGTCAAAGCCAAGGCCTTCCTCGGGCTGACGGAAGTTGCGGCCGACGATATCGGTGAATTCCTCCAGCTCGACATGCACGTCGGGGTCGAACGAATAAAGGTCGTGCACGCAGATCATCCGCGCCGTGCCGTACCATTTATGCGCGCGCGCCCGTTCGTATTCGGCAACGATGTAGGGCTCGGGCCGGTAGTCTTCGCCGAAATATTGCTTGTAGTTGTCGGGGTAGGCGTAGCCGGCCGCCTCGTCGGGGAAGAAGCGCAGCGCCTGGTGCGCGCGGATCGCCCACGTGACCTCCTCGTCGACATAAGGCTCGACCATCTGCGCGCCCCAATACCCGTGGTCGGAGCGGATGAAGCCGAGCACGCCGATATCGTGCAACAGGCAGGCGAGCACGATCTTCTCGGGCATGCCGGCGACTTTGGCGTGCCGCGCGCTCTGCAACAGGTGCATTGCCGGTGCGAAACGGAGCTTGAAGAAGTCGATCAGGGTCGGCTTGTCCGGCATCTTCGGCAGCCGCGGGTCGTCGCCCATCAGCATCTTGGCGCCCGGGTGCTCGGACTGCAGCTTGGCGCCGTTCGGCATCGCGAAATCGCCGTCGGCGAGCAGGAACAGCCGCGACTTGACCGCGATCGCCTTCTGCAGGTCGTCCATCATCCTGTGTTCGAGCGCGTCCGCCTTCTGCGAAGCGGTCATCACATCGTTCATCCGGCTCTCTCCTCATTTTCACCCGGCCGCCCGAGCCGGCTGTCTTTCGCTATCGGCTGATGAGCCAAGGATATACGGGCGTTCGGAACTACCGGCAATGCTCCGAAGCGGCGTCGCCTTGCCCGGCCGCACCGGCAGACACCGGAGGCTCGACCGCGCCAATGCCGCTAACGGCGGCGGTAGAGGCGGTTGGAGAGCCGGCGGTTGCCGATCTCGAACAGCGTGTGCCCCACCGACAGCAGGTTGCGGAAGGTCAGCGCGTTGGAGCGGCCGCGGCGCTGCTCGATCATGATCACCGGCACTTCGAGGTAGCTGAAGCCAAGGTCGATCAACAGGCACAGGATGTCGGCCTGAAAGCCGAAGCCGCGGGTGTTGGGATGCCAGCGCATCACATTGTAGCGCAGATGCACCGCCAGCCCGTTGTAGTAGTGCAGCCGGTTGCCGGTCATCAGGTTGACGATCGCGGTATAGGTGTTCGAGATCAGGATGCGGCGCACGCCTTTGCCTTCGCTCGACGTGTAGTAGGGCACGATGATGTCGGCTTGGCCGATCGCGTTGAACACCGCGAGGATGCTCTCCTTCGGCTCGGCGTTGTCGCCGCAGATCAGCCGGTAGTATTTGCCGCGGCCGAGAAAGGCCCCGTCCATGTAGTTCTGCGCGAGGCCCTTGTTGGCGCGATTGACGCGCAGCACGATGTTCTCGTCCGGGTGCGCGCGGATGTAGTCGGCGACCAGACGCGGCGACTCGTCGCGCGAGCCGTCGTCGATCACCAGGATCTCGTGGCTGACGCCGGCGCTTTTTGCGGCGTCGAGCACGGTCTCGATGGTCCCGATGATGTAGTCGGCTTCGTTGTAGCACGAGACAAAGATCGTCAGGTCGAGCGGGTCGCCGTCATAGGGGCCGGTCAGCGGCGCCGGGTCGCGCAGCGCCGCAGCCGCGGCGCTCAGCGTGATCTCGGCGTCCCAATAGCGGGTGCCGGCGCCCCGCTTCACGACGCCGGGGCCATGCCGCGGACGCGCACCGCAACCTGCTGGCGCGCGTAGGCGAGGTAATCGTATTCGATCCGCCGCGCGGCGACGAATTCCTGCCACGCTTTGAACTCGTGCTGCTCCCAGCCGGGATAATTGAAGTACTCATCGAACAGGATGACGGTGCCGGGCTGCAGCCGCTCCGCCAGCGCGGCGAAGATGTCGACGGTCGAGGAATAGAGGTCGCAGTCGATGTGGATGAACGCGACCGGGCCGTCATGCCGACGGGTCCACTCGCCGAGGGACTGGCTGAACCACCCCTTGTGCAGCGCGACGTTGCCGGGCACGCGCGGCAGCCGGCTGGTGCGCGAGAAGGCGCGCTGGCCGAGGCTGAAACCGGCCCACGCTTCGGGCAGCCCCTCGAAGCTGTCGAAGCCGTGGATGGTCAGCGCCGGCTTGCGCCGCGCGATGTGGCGGATGGTGCCGCCGGAGAACACGCCGAATTCGAGGAAGTGGCCGGGCACCGCGACCTGCGACAGCGAATAATCGAGCAGCTCGCGCTGGGTCTCGAAGCCGAGCGCGGCCTGCATGTGCCGGTCGATATAGTCGACGCTGGCGTCGAGCGCGCGCCGCGCCCGCTCGCGCACCGGGTGCAGCCGGCCGGTGTCGAGCAGCTGATAGCCAGCCAGAACGACCCGGTAGAGCAGGTACTTGAGGTGGAAATTGGTGACCAGCATGGTCTAGCCGGGTTCGCTCTGCGCGGCGACGAAGCCGCACAGCTCGACCGTGCACAGGGCGCGCAGTAGCGGTGTCGCCTCGATCGCCGCCTCCAGCGGCTGCAAGGCGCGGAACAGCGGGCGCGGGGTGAAGTTCGGGAACAGGTTGAGGCGGCGCCGGACGACCGCGTGGTAACCGGCCTCGGCAAACAGCCGGGCCAGCCGGGCGCGGCGAAAACTGTCCTCGCCGGCCGCACGATAGTCGGGGGTCAGTTCGAGCAGCTTGCGCATCAAATGGTTGCCGTTCGGCTCGAGCACGACCACGCGGTCGGTAACGCCCCGCAACTGACGCAAAATCGCCGGGGTGGCGGGTTTCACGTGATGCAGGATGCCGATCAGGAACGCGCCGTCGTAGCGGCCGAGCTCGGCCAGCGGCATCCGCGCGACATCGCGCGCGGCAAAACGCAGATGCGGCCCGGCGGCGTTGGCCTGGGCCCGGCGGATCGCGGCCTCGGACAGGTCGAAGCCGTCGATTGCGGCGAAATTCGGCGCCAGCGCCTGGTTGGCGAAGGCGCCGTCGCCGCAGCCGAGATCCAGCACGCGGGAGCCGGAGGTCAGGCCGAGCCGAAACCCGATCTCGACCGCTATCCGCCATAGCCGGCGATTGACGTGCCGCTCGACCTCCCGGCTGCCGAACATGGCCTCGCCATAGCCGACCGCGCCGGCATTCTCCCAATACGATTTCGGTCCGATGTTCATGCCCCCGCCCGACGCCTGGGCCCCGCCAGGCCCGACTGCGACGGCAGCCCGTCGCCCGAGCAAGCTATACGGAGTTTCGTTTATCGAGGTAAAGTGGCACTGGAAGAGAGGGGGGATGCAGGCCGATCGGGGGCGTTGCTCGACCTCGTTGTTCACCGGCATTCGTTTCGAGCCGGCGGCCAGATCGACCGGTTGATGTCGGATTGTGGAGTAACGGTGCCCGCTGACCAAAGCCCGCGGTTGCGGCATTTCGCTTGGCTCGCCGCGCACTTCCATGCGCGTCTACCGCCGTGCCCGGCTCGTTTCGGTAAGCGATGACCGGGGACCGCAGGGGCGGCGGCGCCGTGGCCAGCATTCAAATACCGATGACTGCCCGATCGATCGATCGGAAGTTTGTCAGTATTGCTGCCTTAAGCACATTGGCCGCGGCGTTCTTCTTCTATGCCGGCGGCTTTATGGTGCCCGGCGGCGCGATGAATTTTTTCTTTTGGGCCGATTCGATCTCGACCGGTGCCACGCTTTCACCTGAAATTTCGCAACGGGATGTGGGATTCCCGCTGCTGATTTGGCTTAGCGGCTACAGGCTTACTGGTTCACTCACTGGCATCGCGCTGATTTATGCACTGTTTGCCGCGCTGATGCCGATGCTGATCTACTGGTCGTTGCGGCCGTTCGCCGCCTGGGCCGCGTTGCTCACCGCCCTGGCCTCCATCTTGAGCTGCGGACCGTATTTTTTCCAAAAGATGCTTTACCACGATCAAGCCTGCATCTTTTTCATGATGCTGACGCTGTGTTGGTACGTATTATTTGTCGCGCGGCAAAAGTATTTCTGGTTCTATTTATTTACTGCGGCAGCTTTCTTCGACTCGGTTACGCGGCCGGCGATGAACCTGATATTCCCGGCGCTGTTGCTGCTGGCGATCGTGTTTGGCCCGCGGCCGTTGCGGTGGCGGCATTATGTGATCTCTCTGGCGGCTGTCGCCATCGTGATCGCTGGCTATCACGCCCATCGCAACAAGGTCTTCGACGTGGCTAGCCTCGGCTATATGCCGAGCTACACCGGGGAGCAGGTCTTTTACGCGACCTATATCAACAGTGCGGACTACGGCGTCGATCTAAGCAAACGAGCGGGGCCGGCGCTGTCCGAAGTGCGCGCCAAGCTGTGGCATGCGCTCACCGAGCCGACACCGGAGGAGGCCGAGCAAGTAAAAGGCTTCGTTGCCTCAGAACCCAAGGAGTTCGCCGACGCCGAACTGAAACCGTTCGCGCCCGAGGTGCTGTTTGAGCGGATCTGGCATCAGCCGAACTACGAATACTTGCTGCTGATCGAGACCGTGGTCGACGACCATACGCTGCTGCGGTCGGCCGTCGAGATCATCCTGCACCATCCCTGGTACTTCGCCACTTACACGCTTCGCGGTGCTTGGCACTACCTGTTCGATCCGGGCTGGGCGCACACGCGGTTCAACACCGCAGGATATGTTCACGTCAGGCTCGACTTCTACCCCCTGCTCGTCGATCCGACCGAAGCACAGGCGTTGCCGGCAAGGGCGCAGGCTGAGGTGCTGGAACCTCCGGCGTACCCGCTCCTGATGGAGAAAATCGCCAATGGCTGGCTGGGATTTTTCAATCCGCTGATCAAAGTCACCTCCGTCCTGATGGTGCTCGGCTGGGCGATCCTTGCCATCGGGGCGCGTCGATTTTCGCGGAGCTTTATCGGCTGTTTTGCCGGGGCCAGCGTGCTCCTGCTCTACAACGCGCTGATCGTCGGCGCGTTCGCGGAAGCGGATTACCGCTACGAGATGATGGTCATGGTGCTGCGCGTTGCCGTCGCGGGTTTCGGTCTGGCGACGCTGCTGGAGGCATTGCGGCAGCTCGACCGAGCTGTGTGCCGATGGCTGGAGCGGCGGGGGCGCAGCGTGCGCCTCGAAGAGGACGAGCGCGCCGCGCTTGCCCTTGTCGCACGCGAGCGGTTGCGGCAGTCGCCGGTCAATCAGGCCGAGCCGCTGCGGCGGGCTTACGCCAAGCTCGACCCGAGCGGCCAACTGGCAAACTGACGGCGCTCCTGGATTTGCTGCGGAATTTGACGGTTGCGGCTGGGGTCCGGCGTGCGGCGATGCCGACGCTGCCGTTTGTGCTGCTGCTGGTCTATTTTCGCGCCGTCGACACGTACGACCGCCATTTTTTCGATGCGGGCGGGACGGGGTTGTACAACCTGCTGCGCGGCTGTTTCGCCGTCTATCTGTTCTTCGCGATCTGCGCGCCGGGATTTGTGCTGCTTGGCGCTGTGGCGCGGCCGGCGCTTTTTGCCGCGCCGCCGGCAGGGCGGCTCGCCGCCGCGTTTTTCTGCGGCGCCGCGCTGTGGCACGGCGTGCTCCTCGTCCTCGGGTTTCTCGACCTCTACATCTACCCGGTGGCGGCCGCGCTGGCGGTCGCGGCCGTGGCGCTCGCCGCGGGGACGCTGCGCTCGACGCTCGCCGAGCTCGGCGGCGAAGCGGCGGCGCTGTGGCGCGATGTGCGGACGCCGCTCGGCGCAGGCCGTGCGGTTTTTGCCGCCGGCGTCGCCGCCGCAGCGTTGCTGCTGTTCACGGTCAAGGGGCTCTATCCGGCGGGCGGGCACGATTACTACAACCATTACCACGGTTATTACGAAGCCGTGATCAGGACGCACGGGCTGTGGCCCA
>JAFAWI010000458.1 GCA_019241915.1 Alphaproteobacteria bacterium | reverse complement strand
GTCACTCGATCGCCTCGTTGGTCGACGCTGCCGGCGAGGCCGCCGCACTCGGCATCCCGACGATCGCCGTCTTCCCGGCAATCGATCCGGGCCTTAAAGACCCTGAAGGGCGCGAGGCGGTAAATGCCGGCAACCTCGTGTGCCGCGCGGTCTCGGCATTGAAGAAAGCGGTGCCCGAAATCGGCGTGCTGTGTGACGTGGCACTCGACCCGTTCACGTCGCACGGCCATGACGGCGTCATCCGCGACCGCTATGTCGCCAACGACGAGACCGTGGCGATCCTCCGGAAACAGGCGATCGTCCAGGCCGAAGCCGGCTGCGACATCATCGCCCCCAGCGACATGATGGACGGACGCGTCGGCGCAGTGCGCCAAGCGCTCGACGAAGCCGGGTTTGACCGCGTGCGCATCATGTCCTACGCCGCGAAATACGCCTCGTGCTTCTTCGCGCCGTTCCGCGACGCGATCGGCTCGGCCTCGTCGCTCGGCAGCGCCGACAAGCGCACCTATCAGATGGACCCCGCCAACGGCGACGAGGCAATCCGCGAGGTCGCTCTGGACATCGCCGAGGGCGCCGACATGGTGATGGTCAAGCCGGGCCTGCCCTATCTCGACGTGGTGCGTGCGGTGAAAGACGCGTTCCGCATGCCGACCTTCGCCTATCAGGTATCGGGGGAATATTCGATGATCCAGGCCGCCGCGGCGAACGGCTGGCTCGACGGCGAGCGGGCGATGATGGAGTCGCTGCTCTGCTTCAAGCGTGCCGGCGCCGATGGTGTGCTGACCTACTTCGCCGTCGAGGCCGCCAAACGGCTGAAGGCGGGATAAACGCGCGCGCTGCTCGCGTTTCTGAGCGATTCGAGCTGCGCCGCCCCGAGCCGCGGCGCACGCGAGGTGGAGTTGTTCAACCTGCTTGCCTGACGTCGCCCCTCTTTGCTGGCCGAACACGTACAGCACACGCTGAAGCCCGGCGTTAGTAACCGCAGTGACGGGCGATCCGGCTCTGCCAGAGCACGAGCGCCGGCGTCACCGCCAGCTCCATGATCAGCGCCGCGATCATCGGCCGATCAGGGACGCCGCGCGCCAGCAGCGAGACGCACCGCGCGGCTCCACCCGCGACCACGACCGCGGCGAGCAGCCGGAAGCGCGCGGCACGGCGCTCGATACCAGGGATGGTCGAGGCAAAGCCGAGGCCGATGCCGAACAGCAGCCCCGAGAGATAACGGAAATGGCTGTCCGCTGCGGCGGGCACGGCACCCGCGTCGACCATGGCCGGCCCCGCGACCACGCCTGCTGCGCCGGCAATGACCGGAATCAGCGATCCGAGCGCGACGGCGAGCTGAAAGAGCCGCCGCTCGCTCACCCGCCGGCGCCGAGCAGAAGCTGCCCGTATGGCGCGTAGGCCGCCGCGCGGTTGGCGGCGTGGTGCGTCAGGATCACCATCACGTCACGGCGGATTTCCTGCAGCGGGTCGCTGTCATAGACCCAGCGCGCGCCGGACAGCTCACACAGCCGCTCCAGCGCCCAGCCGACCTGGTGCTGCGCATAAACCATGTCCCGGCGCGCGCGCACCGCCTCGGCGGGCGCGATGCGGCGCCCGGAGCTGACCGCGTCGGTGCTGGCGTCCCGCCCTTGGTGCAGCGCCAAGGTCGCCGCGTCGATCGCCGCGGCGGCTTCGCCGACCGCCATCTGCACGACCTCCGACTCCGCCATCTTGGTGACGCCGCGCGACAAGCGGGTCGAGAGATCTCGGCAGACGAGATCGAGCGCGCGGCGGCCTAGCGCGATCGCCACCGGCGGCAGCGAATAGGAAACGAGAAACCCGCGCGGTGCCCGCACCACCGGATAGTCCGGGTGCACCGCCGCGCCGGGCGGCGTGCCGGCGAACAAATCGCCCGTCATGACGCAGCGGTGCGACGGCACAAACACGTCATCGAGCCGCAGCGACTTGCTCCCGGTCCCGGCGAGACCGAGCACTTGCCAATCGTCGACGATTTCGACTTCGGCGAGCGGCACCAGCAGGTAGGCGACGCTGTGCGGATCGCCCAGCCTTCCGAGAAACGCACCGACGATCGCCCATTGCGCGTGGTCGCACCCGCTCGAAAACGTGTAGCGTCCCGACAGCCGCCAGCCGCCGTCGCATTTCTTCGCTGCGGCGCGCGGCGCCAGCGACGACGAGGCGACCGCGTTGGGATTGTCGCCCCATACGTCGCTCTGCGCCTGCTCCGGGTACTGTGCGATAATCCATTGGTGCTCGGCCAGCACCGCATAGACCCAGGCCGACGAGGCGCAGCCGAAGGTCAGTTCTTCGGTGATGCGGGAGAACAGGCTGAACCGGCCTTGCAGCCCGCCAAACCGCCGCGGCTGCAGGATCTTGAGAAGATCGGCCTCGCGGTACTCGGCGATCGTCTCGCGCGGCGCCACGCGCGCCGAGGTGCAAGCCGCCGCCCGCTTCGCGAGGCGCGGCACCAATGCCATCGCCTTGTGCAACAGCACGCGCTCGTGCCCGGGCAATCCGCGGTCATCGCCGGAGCGCGGCAGCTCAGTGAGGCCGATCGAGACATCATCCATCGCGGCGCACCGGCCCCCTCACCCGGCTCGCCGCGACGCGCTCCCTCTGCCCGCGGCTGGGGAGAGGGTCGGGGTGAGGAGCGGAGATTCTCACAGCGCACTGCGGCGGCTGGAGCCGCCGCCATCGATGGTGATGATATTGCCGGTGGTGTAGGCCGAGCGGTCGGAGGCGACAAAGGCCGCCATCCAGGCGATCTCCTCCGGCTTGGCGGCGCGGCCGAAGGCGTGACCGTTCATCAACTCCTCCCAGCGGGTCTCGTCGCCGAGCGTATCGCGGGCGCGGGTCTTGGTCAGCGTGACGAGGCGCTCGGTCATCACCGGACCAGGGTTGATGCCGACGACGCGGATGTTGTCGCGCGGGCTGGTGCCGCCCATCGCACGGGTGAACGCCATCAGCGACGCGTTACCCGACGAACCGGCGATGTAGTTGAAATCGGGGTTCTCGCCGGCCGCGCCGAGAATGTTGACGATGACCCCGTGGCCGCGCTCGCGCATCTGCGCGTAGAAGCACCGCGTCATGTTGATGTAGCCGAACACCTTGAGATCCCAGGCGGTGCGCCAGCGCTCTTCGGTGATCGCGTCGATATTGCCGCCGGGGATCGCGCCCGCGTTGTTGACGAGGATATCGATGTCGGTGGACTCGGCCGCCAGCTTGTCGACATTGCGGCTGTCGGACAGGTCGAGCGCGAAGACCCGCACGCCGACATTGTGCTTGCCGGCGATTTCAGCGCGCGCCTTTTCGAGATCGGCGGCGGTGCGCGACACCAGCGCGACGTCGCAGCCCTCCTCGGCCAGCACTTCGGCACAGGCCCGCCCGATCCCTTTTGATGCGCCGGTAATCAGCGCCTTCCGCCCACGCAGCCCCAGTTCCATCCGAGCCTCTCCTCAAACCGTGATTGCCAGGCGCCGCGCCTCGACAACCTCACCGAGATTGCGTCGTTGCCGCGCTCCTCGCAACGACCACGTGCGCGTGTTGCTGCGCTCCACCGCATTTGCCAAAGTAGCCGCATGCAAAGTGCAAATGGCGCCGCCGAACTGAAACGCCTGCTTGCTGAGGCAAAACACGTCGTTGTCTTCACCGGCGCCGGCATCTCGACCGAGAGCGGCATCCCCGATTTTCGCAGCCCAGGCGGCATCTGGCAGCAGATGACGCCGATCTATTTCGACGAATTCCTGGCCTCGCAGGAGGCGCGCAACGAGACCTGGCGGCGCCGCTTTGCGATGCAGGACATCTTTAAGGCCGCCGCGCCCAATCGCGGGCACCGCGCGGTCGATGCGCTGGTGCGGCGCGGCAAGGTGTCGTGCGTGATTACGCAGAACATCGACGGGCTGCACGAGACTTCCGGCATCCCGCGCGACAAGATCGTCGAGCTGCACGGCAACACGACCTACGCGACCTGCCTCGATTGCGGCGAGCGCTATGAAATTGCCGATTTGCGCGCGATCTTCGAGCGCGACGGCGCGGTACCGCCCTGCGACAAATGCCTCGGCCACGTCAAGACCGCGACCGTATCGTTCGGACAGGCGATGCCGGTGCTGGCGATGCAGCGCGCGCAGCAGGAGACGCTGGCCTGCGACCTGTTCATCGTACTCGGGTCGTCGCTGGTGGTGTACCCGGCGGCCGGATTTCCGCAGATCGCCAAGGAGAACGGCGCCAGGCTGGTCATCGTCAACCGCGAGGAGACGCCGCTCGACCGCATCGCCGATCTTGTGCTGCATGCGCCGATCGGGGACACGCTGGGCGAGGCTGTCGGGGTGAACTGACGCATCGGGGCTCCCGCGCACAAGCGGGGCATAAGGGAGCCCATCGCGGCTCTGGGTTCGCGCTTTCGCGGGAAGACGATGAAAAAAGGGAGGAGGCCATGCGGCTCGAAGGCAAGGTTGCGATCGTCACCGGCGCCGCGTCCGGGATGGGTGCCAGCACCGCCAAGATTTTCGCGCGCGAAGGGGCCAAGGTCGTGGTCGCCGACCAACTCGATGAGGAGGGCAAGAAAGTCGCCGCCGAGATCGTGGCCGCCAACGGCGCGGCGCGCTTTCGCCACCTCGACGTCACCGATGAGGCGAACTGGCGCGACGTGGTCGCCGCCGCGGTTGCCGAGTTCGGCAGGCTCGACATCCTGGTCAACAACGCCGGGATCAGCGGCAGCGCGGTCGACGACCTCTACGACACCGCGGCGTGGGACAACATCATGAACGTCAACGCGCGCGGCGCATTCTTCGGGATGAAGTATGCGATCCCTGAGATGCGCAAGGTCGGCGGCGGGTCGATCGTCAACATCTCGTCGATCTCCGGCGTCACCGGGCAGCGCGGCATCCACGCCGCCTACAACGCCTCGAAGGGGGCGGTGCGGACGCTGACCAAAGTCGGCGCGGTGCAGCACGGCCGGCACAACATCCGGGTCAATTCGGTGCATCCGGGGCTGATGCCGCCGATGCGCACCTCGGGCCGCACCGCCGACCCCGGGGTGCGCACCAAAATGCTGGAGCAGGTGCCGCTCGGCCGCGACGGTCGCGTCGAGGAGGTGGCGCACGCGGTGCTGTTTCTCGCCTCCGATGAGGCTTCGTATATCACCGGTGCCGAGCTCTACGTCGACGGCGGGTATTTGGCGACCT
>JAFAWI010000518.1 GCA_019241915.1 Alphaproteobacteria bacterium | reverse complement strand
GATGCAGGCCGGCCAGCGTTTTGAGGATCCGTCGCAGATCGATTTTCTCGGCGTCTGGGAAGACGTTCGCAAGGGCGCCTACACCGCCGACGCGATGATTGCCGAGAACGAGGAAGACGGCATCTGGGGTTCGGTGCTGCAGCCGAGTCAGGGCCTGTTCTGGTACCGCGTGCCCGACAGCGAGCTGCTGAGCGAAATCTGCCGCGTCTACAACGATTGGATCGCCGATTTCTGCAAAGCGAACCCGTCGCGGCTCAAGGGCATCGCGATGCTCAACCTCGACGACCCCGACGAGGGCGCCGCCGAACTCGAGCGGGTCGTCAAAATGGGTCTTGTCGGCTCGTTCATCCCGGTCGCGCCACAGACGGACAAGCCGTATTCGAGTCCGGTCTACGATCGCTTCTGGGCGACCGCACAGGAGCTGAAGCACCCGCTGTTGATGCATATCGGAACACCGCGCAACGGGGTGCCGGCCAACGAATTCACGATGGATGTCACCGAGCTGACCGGCGCCGGCCGTTCGACGACCGATTACTGGGTGCGCTACTCGCTCGGTTCGATGCTGTTCGCCGGCGTGTTCGACAAGTTCCCCGGCCTCAAGATCGGCTCCGTCGAGCACGAGGCAGCGTGGATCCCGCATTGGCTGAAGCAGATGGACTTCACCTATGTCGAGCGTCCGGTCTTCACCAAGGGCTGGAAATCGAGCCAGGGCATGATGCCGAGCGATTACTGGCGGCAGAACATGTTCGTCGAGTTCATGGAGGACGATCTCGGCGTCGCGCTGCGCGAGCATATCGGCGTCGACAACATGCTGTGGGGCAGCGACTACCCGCATGCCGAAGCGACCTTCCCGCGCTCGCAGCAGTTCATCCAGCGCATGTTCAAGGGCGTGCCGGACGGCGATCTGCAAAAGATCACCTCGGCGAACGCCGCCAAGATGTTCGGCTTCGAGCTGAACTGACGCCGCGAGTGCCGCTCACCCAACCCCTCTCCCTGCAAGCGGGGAGAGGGGAAACGGCTGATAGGCCGAGAGGGTGAGAGGCAGCCCCAGAGGCACCATATGGAAGAAGGGTTTGTTGCGGTCGCCAAGGTCGGCGAGCTCGCGCCGGGCGAGATGAAGTTTGTCGCAATCGAGCGCGAGCGCATCGTGCTCGCCAATGTCGATGGCAGCTTTTATGCCCTGCGCGACGTGTGCGGCCACCGCAATGCGCCGCTGTCGCGCGGGCGGCTCGACGGCCATGTGATCGAATGCCCGCTGCATTTCGCGCAGTTCGACGTGCGCACCGGCAAGCTTATCGACGGCCCCATCTCGGCTGATGTGCCGAGCTATGAAGCCCGGGTCGAGGGTGACACGGTCTACCTGCGGCGGTAGTTCAGGCGGTGGCTTGCGCGGCTTCGGGTGGGGCGAGCCGTTCGCGCGCGGCGGCGAAACCGTTTGCCGCGGCCCTCTCGTACCAGCCGCGAGCGGCAGCCGGATCGGCCTTCACGCCGCGGCCGGCGGCAAGCATATCGCCCAGCATCAGCTGGGCTTCCGGCAGTTCCTGTCGGGCCGCCTGCTCGCACCAGAAAAACGCCTCTTCGGCGTTGCGGGCGGCACCGTCGCCGCGGTTCAGCATCACCGCCAGGTTGTATTGCGCAACGCGCTCCCCCTGCCCGGCCGCGCGCCGGTACCATTCGACGCCTTCGCCGAGATCGGCGCCGACGCCACGCCCGGTGCAGTACATGACGCCAAGCTGGAACTGCGCCCCGGCATGGCCCTGTTCGGCGGCAAGCCGGAACCACACCGCAGCCATCTCGTCGCTCGGCGCCACGCCGTCGCCGCCTTGCAGATAGAGCCGGCCGAGGAACAGTTGCGCGTCGAGATAACCGGCCTCCCCGGCGGCTCGGTAATGCGCCATGGCCTCGTCCACCCGCCCGTGCTGCAAGCATCGATGCCCGAGCTGCAAGCGCGCCGGGGCGTGCCCGCGTTCGGCTGCTTCTGCAAGCAGTGCTTCACCGCGTGACTCGTCCCGCAGCACGCCTTGCCCATGCAGGTGGAGTTGGGCGAGCAGCGTCATCCCGTCGAGGTCTTCGGCGTCCGCGGCTCGCCGGGCCCAGCCGGCGGCAGCCTCGGCGTCGGCAGCAATGCCGTCGCCGGCCAACAGCAGCTGCGCCAGCCGCACCTGCGCCCGCGCCATGTTCTGCTCGGCTGCGCGACGCAACCATGCGGTCGCCTGCGCGGGGTCGCGCGGTACGCCGTTCCCGCTGGCGTAGAGCGCGCCGATGTTGAACTGCGCGGTGACGTGGCCCTGCTCGGCGGCGCGGGTGAACCATTTCGCCGCTTCGCTCACCCGTTGCGCGACGCCCTCGCCGCGCGCATAGAACGTTCCCATCACGAATTGCGCCTCGGCGGTGCCGGCCTCGGCGGCCGCGCGGTACCAATTGAGCGCCTCGAACGGGTTGGCGGTCGACCCTTCGCCGCTGCCGTACATCTGGGCCAATGTCAGCATCGCCGCGGCGTGTCCGTCGCGGGCTGCGCGGCGGAAGCAAGTCTCGGCGGCGATCAGGTTGCGCTCGACGCCATCGCCGTGCCAATGCTGCAGGCCGAGGTTGAAGCGCGCGCGGGCGTTGCCCTGATCGGCAGCTTGCTCGAACAGCGCCGCGGCCATCGCCGGATCGCGCTCGACCCCGGTGCCGGCCAGGTACAACAGGCCGAGCGCCAGCCGCGCGCCGTCATGCTCGCCGGCGGCCGCCTGCTCGTAATGGCGCGCCGCAGCGGCCGGGTCGGCGGCGACGCCAAAGCCGTTGGCGTAGAGCACGCCAAGCCCGAAATGGCCCTCTGCATTGTCCTGCTGAGCGGCAAGTTCATACCAATGCCGCGCGGTGTCGTAATCGACCTCGCAGCCGAACCCGCTCGAATAGAAAAACCCGACATTGGCCTGCGCCGCGGCATGACCCTGTGCGGCGGCGGCAAGACCCCAGCGCAACGCCTCGGCCGGGTCTCGATCGACCGTCAAGCCGTTCGGAAACAGCAGTTCGAGGTTGCGCTCGGCAGCTTCCGGATCGCGCGCCGACGCCACCCGATACCATTCGCTCATCGCCGCGTAGCCGCGGCCATGTTGGCAGAACAGGCTCAACTGGTGCTGCGCCGCGGCGTGGCCCTGCTCGGCCGCTCGCCGATACCAAGCCATTGCGTCGGGCAGATGGCCGACGACGCCACGGCCCGCCTCATAGAGCTGACCAAGGCGGTATTGCGCTTCGGCATCGCCGGTTTCCGCGGCCTTTAGCCAGAGGGCGAACGCCGCAACGTAATCCTTGCGTTCGTGTGCTTGCGCCGCCTCGCGCATGGGCGCAGGGTCGCAACGGGGCGGTGGCGGTGGCGCGCTGGCGGCGCTGAGCGCAGCCGCGGCGGCGTCCGCTCGCGCTGCGGCGGCGGTGGCGGTAGGACGCTCCCCCTGGGTCTCGACCACGGCCGGCGGCGCCTGGGCTGGCTCGTCGACCGGCAGCGCGTCGTCGAGCGGCCCCGGCTCAACCCACACCGCCGCTTGATCCTGAGCGGCGGAGGGCCCGGAGGCGGCGACCGGCACCGGCGCCTCCCCCACTGCCGCGCGCGGCGGCGGCTCGTTCGTGAAGAATGTGGGCTCGAACCACAGTTCGAGCTGGGCGGCGTCGGGTGAGGTCGTCGCCTCGGGCTGCTCTGTGTCGGCGAGCGTCACAAAGTCTGTTTCATCCGGCGGCGTCAGCTCGAATTGTCGCGATGCCGCATTATGCGCAACGGGTTCCGCTGGGGGCCCTGAAGCCGGGAATGCGGCAGCCGCCTGCGGCGGCGCGGCCGGAGCGGCGTGCGGCAGCGTCGAGCGGTACAGCCGGCGCCGGCGTGGCTCCGGCTCCGGGGGCGGCGGTGGCGTCTCGCCGGACGATGCACCGGCGCCGTCCGGCGGCGGTGGGCGCGGCACGCGTCGCGGCGCGGTGCGGCGCAACGCATGCAGCCGCCGCGCGAGAAACGCCGCCGCGGCCGGCGAAACGCGGTGCCGGCGGGACGCGGCATCGGGCGGCGGCGCCGCCCGCTCCGCCGCCGTTGCGGGCGCCGGGGCGGCGGCTCCCTGTTCATCGGCGCGCGCGGCCAGCGGTGCGTCCGCACGCGAGGACGGCGCCGCAGCTTGCCGACGGGCGGCTTCCGCCGGGGTGGGCGCCGCCCCGGCTTCGGCAATCCCGGCCGGCGGAGCTGGTTCGTCCGGTTTTGCGGGTGCGGCGGCCGCCGCCGGAGCCGCTGCCGTGTCGTCGGGCGCAATGGGCAGCAGCTCAGGCGCCGGCGTCTCAGGCGGCGCCGGCTCGCGGCCGCGCGCGGTGGCATCCTCAGCCGCCCCGTTTGGCTCGACTGCCGACGGCGTCGCGGCCGGCGCGACCGCCGGCGCTGCATCCGCGGCATCGGCCGCGGCGTGCTGCTCCTGGATCGCAAGGAAACGCCGCGCCAGCGCCTCCACATCGTCGGGCGCGGGTTTGGCTGCGGTCTTGGTCTTGGCTGTCGGACGGCGCGTTCTGGCCATTATGGCTCCCGCATCGCTTCGTCGATGCCTTTGACAAAGCCGCCCAGCACATAGGTGAACAGCGAGCGGGTGCCGATATGGATGTCGCCGGTCAATGTGATCCCGGGTACCAGCCGGAAGCTGGCCGGCACATTGCGCAAGTGGATCGGGTCGAGCGCGATGCGGACCTTGTAGTACGGCTCGACCGGCGTGTTGTTGTCGTCGGTGGTGAAGGCCCCTTCGCTGATCGAGCGGACCGTGCCGGTGACGGTGCCGTGTTCGATGTAGTTGTACGCGTCCAGCTTGACCATCGCCTGGTCGCCGACCCTGATAAAGCCAATGTCGCGCGCAGCGATACGGACTTCCGCTTCGAGCGGCGAGCGCAGCGGCGCGAGATAGATCAGCGCCTCGCCGGCGTTGAGCACCGAGGCCGCCGACAGCTTGGCGATCTTCAGCACCATCGCATCCTCGGGAGCCTGGAGCTGCACCAGCTCCTGATGCCGCGTCGCCTTTTTGAGCTGCTCGACCGCGGCGTCGCGGTCGGCCTGGGCCTTGACCAGCTCCTGACTGGTCTGTCCGAACCACTGCTGGATGTAGGCGTCGCGCGTCGCCGTGGTCGAGTCGAGCTGGTGCTGCGTCTCGGCGATGGCGTTCTTGTCGAATTCGAGCGCGCGCTGGATTTCGAGCTTCTGGTCGGTCGCGGTCAACAGGTTGAGCCGGCTGCCGACCTGCGCCGCCGCCAGCGTCGCGCGCATGTCCTCGATCTCTTTCGAGATCTTTGCACGGTCGCCGTAGCGCGCCTGATCGTTGACGTATTTGGCGATGGTGGCCTTCTGCTGCTCGACCTGGTCGTTGTAGCTGCGCAGCTGCGCCTCGTACTGGCCCTTGCGCTGCAGGTAGTACTCGCGCTGCGCCGCAATATAGGTGTTCGCGACCGGGTCGGCCTGCGGCGCCAGGTCGAACGGTTTTTGCGCCAGCTCGGCCTGACAGCGCGCAATCTGCGCAGAGTAGTTGGCGACCTGCGCCTTGAGCGCGCCGACATCGGCGGTGGTCAAGGTCGGATCGAGCGTCGCCAGCAATTCGCCCTTGTGCACCTGCTGTCCGTCGCGCACATCGATCGTCTTGATCACCGACTGGTCGAGCGCGCCGAGCACCACGGTCGGATCGACCGTGACAACCTGACCGAACGACGAGGTGACGACGCGGTCGACGCGCAGACACAGCGCCACCAGCAGCAGGCTGACGAACAACCCCGCCAGAACCAGCAATGTCAGATGCATCTGGACCGGTTCCGGCCCATCCAGGATCTCGGCGGTTTCCGATTGGAAGATGCGGACCGCGCGGCCCGCATCCAGCTCAACCGGTGCGCGTCGGACGGAAGGTAATAACTTCATGCGGCGGCCTGGGCAGGAGGTGCTGGTGCTGCTGGTGCCAGAGGTTGCTGTAGATGTCGCAGCGCTCGACGAGCTGCGCGTGCGAACCGATGTCATAGACCCGGCCGCGTTCGAGAACCAGGATCGCGTCAGCCGAGATCAGCGACGACAGCCGGTGCGACACGACGATCAACGTGCGCCCGGCGGCGATGCGCAGCAGGTTGGCGTTGACGATCGCCTCGCTCTCGGCGTCGAGCGCGCTGGTCGCCTCGTCAAGGATCAGGATGCGCGGGTTGGTGATCAGCGCCCGCGCGATCGCCAGGCGCTGGCGCTGCCCGCCCGAGAGGTTGGGCGAGCCCTCGTAGATGTAAGTGTCGTAACCGCGCTGCAGCCGCTCGATAAACTCCTCGGCGCCGGCGAGACGCGCCGCCATCACCACCTCGTCGAACGTCGCGTCCGGCTTGCCGGCGGCAATGGTGTCGCGGATCGTGCCGCTGAACAGGAAATTCTCCTGCATCACCACGCCAAAACTGCCGCGCAAATGGTCGACGTCGTATTGCCTGAGGTCGATGCCGTCGAGCTTGATCAGGCCTTCGTAATTGCTGTGAAACATCTGCAAGAGGCGGGTGACGGTGGTCTTGCCCGAGCCGCTGCGTCCCATGATGCCGAAGATCGAGCCTTCGGGAATCGTGAACGACACATCGTCGAGCGCCGATGTCGTCGTCCCGACATAGCGGAAGCGCACGGCGGAAAATTCGATGCGGCCGGAGATCGGACTGCGCACCCCGCTCTTGGTGCGGCCTTCCTCGGGCTGACGGTTGACGAGGTTGCCGATCACGTTGAGCGCGAGCCGCACCTCATCGTATTGGACGATGCTCTGCGACAGCTGGACGAGCGGCATCGCCACCCGCTGCGACAGCATCATGAACGCAAACAGTGCCCCGATATAAACCTGCTCGTGCGTGTTCATCGCCATGAACACCGCGACCGCGATGACCCCGCTGGTCATCAGCCGCTCGAGCGGCACGGCGACGGTCTGCACGACATTGGCAGCACGCCCCTCGTCAAAGCGCAGCCGCGCGGCGGTCGCGACCTTGACGTCCCAATCGTGCCGGCGCCGCGCGTCGAGGGCGAGCGCCTTGACCGTGCGCACGCCATGCAGCGTCTCGACCAGAAACGCCCCCTTCTCACCCTCGATCGCATGCACTGCGGCGGTCCGCCGCCGCAGGTCCGGGAGCTTGAGGATGATCCAGCCGCAGATGAGCGCCGCGAAGGCCAGGACAAAGGCTGTCAACAGCGGACTGAACGCCAGCATGATCGGCAGGAAGACGACCAGCACCGTCGCGTCGAGCACCGTGCCGAACATCGTGCCCGTGAGGAAGTTGCGCACCTTGTGGATTTCGCTCATGTCGCGCGCGATCTCGCCGACCGAATTGCGCTCGAAGAAGTCGAGCGGCAGCTGCACCACCTTGTCGAAAATATAGGTCGAGAGCTTGGCGTCGGCGCGCTGCGTCATGTGCAGCACGAGGTAGCGGCGCAGATAGCCGAATGCAGTTTCGAAGCCGATCAGGATCAGCATCGACAGGCACAGCACCGCAAACGTGCTGATGCTGTTGTAGTAGAGCACCCGGTCGATCAAGAGACGCCAAAACAGGATCGGCGCCAACGCCAACAGGCTCAGCATGGCGGCCGAAATCGCGATGTCGCGGACGATGCGCTTGTCGCGCAGCAGCACCGCGACGATCAGCTTGAGCCCGAACGGCCGGTCCTCGTCGCGCACCCGATAGTCGCGCTTGAACAGCAGCACCTCGCCGGTCCACGCCGCGGCAAAGCGGGCCTCGTCGAGGACGAGCGGTGCGTCCTCGTGTGCATTGGGATCCTGCAGCACGACACGCGCCAGCTCGCGCGTCTGGGTGACATCGCGCAGCACCATGGCGCTGCCGTTGCGCAGCAGCACCACCGCGGGCAATGCCTTACCAAGCTTGAGCAGGTCGCTCCATTGCAGCGATGTGCTGATCGCGCGCAGCCCGCTCGCTGTCGCAATTTTCAGCAGCTGCGGCACCGACGGGTCGCCCGGTTCCAGCAGGTGATCGTGCACCAGTTGCGGCACCGACAGGTGAATGCCGTGCTGGCGCGCGACGATAACCAGCGCACCGAGCAGCGAGGCGCCGGGACCCGCAGCGGAGTCGGCCGGACGCGGCTCGCTGGTCGCCTGACCGAAGCCGACCATGCTATTCCCCTCGCGCCGCGCAGCCCGCGGGGCTAGCGATTGACCGAGGTGTCGCAGACAAAGCGGTAACCGCGGCGAAATTCGGTCTTTATCAAATGTTCGGTCGCCTCGCCAAGCGAGCGCAGCTTGGTGCGCAGTCGGTTGACGACGACATCGATCGCCCGGTCGGTCGCCGGCCGGTGCTTGCCGTACAGCGCACCGGCAAGCGCCGCGCGGGTCTGGATTTCCCAGGGGTTGGCGACGAAATGCGCGAGTAGAAGTCCCTCGGCGGTGGTCAGGTGAACCGTGCGGCTGTCGGCGCCGACGACGAGGTTGTGGTGCGGCCGAAACGTCACTTCGGCAAACCGGAAGCATGTCGGCTCGCGCGTCGCCGACGCACCGGCCTGGGCGTTGACCCGCACGATCTGCTGCAGCACCTCGTTGAATGCGACCACATCGACTGGGCTGGCGATGCATTCGGCGGCGCCGGCGAAACGATAGTCCTGCGCGCGGTCCTTGTCTTGACCGCAGACCACCAGGATGGGCACGCTGCTCTGGCGCCGCACCTTGAGGATCATGCCAACGCCGTCGCCGTTCGCCTGCCGCAGATCGAGCACCACCACATCCGGCTTCGACTCGCGCAACAGGCTGAAAAAGCGATGTTCCAGGACGTCGGGCGCGGTGGCGCCGTTGGATTCGGGGATATCGCCGCCGGGGATGGAAAAATCGTCTCGGGCAATAACGATCGTGGTCGCCACAGGCATTATTACGGCTCGCCTCACTGATACTGGATGGCGCCGAGCAACGCGCAAGGTTAGTCGACCTTGATGCCGTCGTCGCTGCGCCTTGCTCGGGGGCGGGCAAGGCCATCCAATAAAAACGAAGCCCCGAAAAGCTATGTTGTTCCGGCTCCTGCTCAATCGTAGGTAACGCGGGGGTCGGACTTGCGCGGCAAGTTCTGCAACAATTTAGTACATTTCGAAACAAATTTCTTGGTTAACGGTTGCGGCACCGTAGTTAACCCTCCTGCCGCGGCGCGTTGCGGCCGGCTGAGGCGAACGAGAGCGGAAGCTCCGCCCGGGCGCCCCGATTTACTGGGCGCCGTCATACGGTTCCTGCACCGCGCCTGTCTTGTAGTCGTCAGGCGTCAGGATCGCCTCCGACTTGGTGTCCTTGAAGTCGTCGAGGCTGTTGCCCTTGATCCCCTGCCACTGCACTTCGAGCACCCGTGGCTTGGTCCACTCGCCGTCGGGGCCGAAGCTGATGTCGCCGACGATCGTCTTGAACTCGGTTTTGTGCATGTAATCCGCGATCTTGGCGTTATCGAGCGTCTTGGTCGCCTCGACCGCGTCGCCCAGCACCTGCAAATAGGCATAGGCAAACGGCGGCAGGTACCAGCCGAGCGGATCGACCCCGGCCTCGCCAGCCTTTGCCTGGTACTTCTTCAGGAAGTCGAGGATGCCGGAAAACTGCATCGTCGGCGCCGGGATCCACCAATCGTAATCGACGATACCGTTGAGCTTTGGGCCGAATTGCAGCTTGAACGGCGTGTACTGCAGGCCGACCATGCCGCCGCCGAAAAACCGGGTCTTGAGGCCGCTTTCGGTAGCCGCCCGCAGCATCCCGGCCGAGCCGGGCGGATAAGAGGCGACAAACACCATCTCGGGATTGGTCGCCTGGATCGCGTGCACGATCGGCGTGAAGTCGGGTGTGCCGGGCGGATAGGTCTTATCGTAGACGATCTCCAGCCCCTCCTTCTTGGCGATGTCGCGGATGCCCTCCGAGGCGTTTTTGGGAAACTCGGAATCCTCGGCCAGCAGCGCGAGCTTTTTTGGCTTCGGATTGGCCGCCAGCGCGATCTTGAAAAACGGCTCGGAAAAGGAGTGCTTGGGATCGGGCCCGGCCGGCAGCATCGAGAAATATTTCGGGTAGTGAAACTCTGTGTTCACCGCGAGCCCAAACAGGCCGAAGAACATCCGGTCGTGCTGGATCGCCACCGGCATCGCCGGGGCGATCAGGTTGGTGCCGTACCCCGAAACGATGAAGTCGACCTTGTCGACGTCGAGCAGCTTGGTGTAGAGCGCTGGCACCGTCGCCGGGTTGGACTGATCGTCGTAGTAGATGAGCTTGACCGGCCGGCCCATCAGGCCGCCTTTGGCGTTTACGTCCTCCTGCCAGATTTGCATCGCCAGCAGCGCCGATTTGCCCGCCGCGGCCAGCCCGCCGGTCAGCCCCATGCCAAAGCCGATCGTGATCGGCTGCTTGTCCTGCGCGCGTACCGGCGCGATGGCCATCGCGCTCAGCAGCGCCGCGGCCAGCGTCAACGTCAATCGCGTTCGGATCATGCCTGGCCTCCCCTGCCTGCTTTTCTTCCGATCCGGCACGGCACAACTGTTGGACGCTCCGGAGCAAAAAGGGTTCCCCCCGCTCAACCGTTGCGCAGTTCCAAGCTTCCTCGGTCATGCGGAGGAGTCTCCGCTACCCAGCGCGCAAATCCGCTCACTGGCGCAGCAGGTGTCGGGCGACGATGACGCTCATGATCTCGTTGGTGCCCTCGAGAATCTGGTGGACGCGCAGGTCGCGCAGGTAGCGCTCTATACCGAAGTCGCGCAGATAGCCGTAGCCGCCGTGCAGTTGCAGCGCCTCGTTGACGACGCGAAACCCGGCATCGGTGGCGACCCGCTTTGCCATCGCGCAATGCAGTGTCGCCTGCGGATCGGCGGCATCGAGGCTGGCGGCAGCGCGCCACAGCAGCAGGCGGGCCGCGTCGAGCTCACTGGCCATATCGGCGAGCTTGAACTGCAGCGCTTGAAAGTCGGCGAGGCGCTGGCCGAACTGGCGGCGCTCCAACATGTAGCCGCGGGCCGCCTCGAACGCGGCGCGCGCGCCGCCGAGCGAGCAGGCGCCGATGTTGAGCCGGCCGCCGTCGAGCCCCGTCATCGCGATCGTAAAGCCGTCGCCCTCGGCGCCGAGCCGGTTAGCGACCGGCACGCGACAGTCCTCGAAGATCACCGCCGAGGTCGGCTGCGAGTGCCAGCCGAGCTTGTCTTCCTTTTTGCCGAACGACAGGCCCTTGGCGTCCGTCTCCACAAGAAGGCACGAGATGCCCTTCGGCCCCTTGTCGCCGGTGCGGACCATGCAAACGTAGAGGTCGCTCGACCCACCGCCCGAGATGAACGCCTTCGATCCGTTGAGTACGTAATCGTCGCCGTCGCGTCGCGCCGATGTCTGCAACGCCGCGGCATCCGAGCCGCTGCCCGGCTCGGTCAGGCAATAGCTGGCGAAATGCTCCATCGACATCAGCCGCGGCAAAAAGCGCGCCCGCTGGTCGCCGCTGCCAAAGCGGTCGATCATCCACGCGGCCATGTTGTGGATCGACAGGTAGGCCGCGGTTGACGGACAGGCCGCTGCCAGTTCCTCGAAGATCAACGCCGCGTCGAGCCGGGTGAGGCCGCTGCCGCCGAATTCATCCTTGACGTAGATGCCGGCGAAACCGAGCCCCGCCGCCGCGCGCAGCGCCGCGACCGGAAACTCCTCGCGCGCATCCCAGCCCGGCGCGTGCGGCAGCCACTCGCTGCGCGCGAACGTGCGTGCCGTCTCCTGGAAGGCGCACTGCTCATCGGTGAGAGTGAAGTTCATTCGTAGAGATTAGCGGATTAGGCTGGCGTTGCGTCCTTCAAGTTCCCACGCGAACCATGCCGCGGGGAAACCTCATGATGAGGTTCGGCCGGTTTTGAGGCCATCCTCATTTGAGGCTCGGCGACTAGAGAAGCCGCACGTGGCCCCACAACGTCCCCGACGAAGAAACATACTAACGCTTGTATGGGTTCTCGTTTTGGCCCTACCATGTATCGTGGCTGGGGGTACGGCATGGATCCGATTGTTGCGTCGCTGATGCTGATGGTGGGGCTCGTGGCAGGAGGCGGCGCGGCATGGTGGCTGCGCGGCCGCGAGTTGACCGCAGAGCGGGAGCGTGCGGCAGCCCTCGCCGCGGCTGAGCAGACGGCGCATGACCAGAGGGTCGCGGCATTGACGACGCTGCGCGGCGAGTTCGCCCAGACGCTCAAGGGGCTTGCCGCCGACGCGCTCGACGTCAGCCAGAAATCGTTCCTGCAGCTCGCCGAGCAGGTCTTTGCCCGGCACAAGGAGGGGGCCGACAAGACCCTGGAGGTGCGGCAAAAGGAGATCGCCGCGCTGCTCGCCCCGATCCACCGGAGCCTCGAAGAGTACAGAAACGGTCTCGGTGAAATCGAAAAGGCGCGCGCGGCGGCCTATGGCGGCTTGTCGGAGGAGATGAAGGCGCTGGTCGCCATGCAGGCCGAGGCCGGCGCGCAGACCCGCAAGCTGGTCAACGCGCTGCAGGCGGCGCCCAAGACGCGCGGCCGCTGGGGCGAGCACCAGCTCCGCAACGTCATGGAGTTGTCCGGGATGTCGCCCTACTGCGACTTCGTTGCGGAGCCGAGCTTCGCCGGCGAGGACGGGCGGCTGCGCCCCGACGTCATCATTCGGCTGCCCGGGGACCGCCGCATCGTGGTCGATGCCAAGACCTCCATGGCGGCCTATCTCGATGCCGTCGAGGCAACCGACGACGAGACACGCGAGGCGCATCTGGCACACCACGCGCGGCAGCTGCGGACACATATGAAGCTGCTCGCGGCCAAGCAATATTGGGAGACGCTGCCCTGCACGCCGGACTTCGTCGCGATGTTCGTCCCAGGGGAAAATTTTTACGCCGCCGCGATCGAGCGCGACCCGGCGCTGTTCGAGGATGCGATCGGCAACCGGGTGCTGATCGTGACACCGACCACGCTGATCGCGCTGGCCAAGGCGATTGCGGTCGGCTGGCGGCAGGAAAATCTGGCAGAAAACGCGCGGCGCATCGGCGAACTCGGCCGCGAGCTTTACAAGCGGCTCACGGTGATGGGCGACCATGTCGGGCGCGTCGGCGCCGGGCTCGACGCCGCGGTTAAGCACTACAACAATTTTGTCGGCAGCTTTGAAGGGCGCGTGATGGTGCAGGCGCGCAAATTCGCCGATTTGAACCTCGACGGCGCGCAGACACCGCTTGGCGAACTGAAACCGGTCGAGACGCAGATCCGGGCGCTGCGGCCGGCCGAAGCCGAAATGCGCGACGCCGATATCATCGCGCTGGTGCCGGGCGCCGCACCCGGTGAACGCGGCCAGTCGGCGGGGTGAGGTCGAACCGCCTGGTTCACCTTTTTTTTACGGGGTTGCGTCAGATTTGACGCTAATTGCAGGACGAGCTGGCCCGGAGCATGAGCGAGACAACCCTTTTTCTGGTAACCGGCTGTCTGCTGCTGGCGGCTGTTCTGATCCCGGTGCCGCCGCGCGGCCGGACGATCCTGTGGGTGGTCATGCTCGGTCTGATCGTAACCTTGTGGACCGGCGTCACGCTCGGCGACATCCCGCCGCTTCGCTAATCGCACAGGCGCCGGCTCAGGCGCTGCCGCCTTCAACCGGATAGCCTTCGGCGCGCCAACGCAGCATGCCGCCGTTGAGGTTGGCGACATCGCAAAAGCCGGCCTGCTGCAGGATCGCCGTCGCCTGGGCCGAGCGGCTGCCGGCACGGCACACCGCGACGACAGGCCGGTCGCGCCGCAGCTCGTCGAGCCGGCCGGCGAGCTGACCCAGCGGGATCAGAACGGCCCCCACGATATGCCCGAGCGGACCGGCGAATTCCTCGTCCTCGCGCACATCGAGAATCTGCACCGGGTCTTGCAGCTCCTCAAGGCCGTGCGGTTCGATCTCCCAGACCCCGGCAAAACTGTAGCGCAGATGCGCCCACTCGGGATCGGCGGCCGGTCCGCCGCCATCGGGCTGGCCGCAGCGCAGGTTCGCCGGCACCGCGACGTCGAGCAGCTTCGGATGCGACAGCCGCAAGTTGTTCATATAGCCGCTAAAGTCGCCCACTGCGATGTCGCCGCCGAGCCGCGGATTGAAACGGCGCTCCTCGGCGACGCTGGTGGCGGTAAGCCCGCGGTAGTCATGCGCGGGGTAGAGCAGGCATTCCGCCGGCAGCGCGAAAATCTGCTCCCGCACCGAGCGGTACATCGCAGCCGGGTCACCGTCCTGAAAATCGGTGCGGCCGCTGCCGCGGATCAGCAGGCAATCGCCGGTGAACGCCATCGAGCTGTCATCGATGACGTAGGTAACGCAGCCGGCGGTATGCCCGGGCGTCGCGCGAACCAACAGGCGGCGACCGCCGAACGCGATCACGTCGTCCTGCACCAGATAGCGATCGGCGCCCACGGCGCCGCCCGCCTTTGAGACCATGATCTTGCTGCCGAGACGCTGCTTCAGCAGGTAGGCGCCGGTGACGTGGTCGGCATGGACATGCGTTTCGAGCGTCGCCAGCAGCTTGAGCCCCAGCTCGTCGATCAGCGCCGCGTCGCGCCGCACCTGCTCGAACACCGGATCGATCAGAATCGCGGCGCGCGCGGCAGCGTCGCCCAGCAAATAGGTGTAGGTCGAGGATTGCGGGTCGAACAACTGGCGAAAGATCAGCATCGGGTCCTCCGCTGGCGCTCGCTTCCGATATGCTTCGACTCGGACGCCGGAGGCAAGCGCGGAGGGAGCCATGAGCGGGATCATCGTCACCGAGTTGCGCGACCGCGACCGTGCGCGCTGGGCCGCGCTCTGGCGCGGCTACCTCGATTTCTATGAGACGAGCTTGTCGGACGACATCTATGCGCTCACCTGGCAGCGGCTGATGGCGCCCGATGGCGCGATCCGCGGTTTTGGCGCGCGGCTCGACCGGCCGGACGCGCCGCTGGCCGGCATCGCGCATTACCTGTTCCACGACCACGCCTGGTCGCCAAAGCCGGTATGCTATCTGCAGGACCTGTTTGTCGATGCGGCGGTGCGCGTCACTGGTTGCGGCCGCGCACTGATCGAGCGGGTCGCCGCCGCGGCCCGCGAGCGCGACTGTCTGCGGCTCTACTGGACGACCAAAGAAGACAACGCGACAGCCCGCCTGCTCTACGACCGCCTTGCCCGCTTCAACGGGTTCATCCGCTATGACTACGCGCTCGGCTAGACCCTAGCGGACGATGATGTTGCCACCGGGCGCGGGACGGGCGGGGGCGGCCGGATTTGAGGCGGGCGGCGGCGCGACGCATTTGTTCTGGTGCGCGTCGAACGTTTGCCCCTGCGGGCATTTCGGTGGGGCGGCCGGCGGCGCCGCGTGCTGCTGCGGCACCGGGCCCGCCGCGGGCGGACCGCCGACGCAGCGCCCCTCGCGCCAGTCGAACTCCTGACCCGGCGGGCAACGGTCGCCGTGCTCGGCCGCGCGGCAGCGGTTCTCGCGCCAGTCGAACTCCTGACCCGGTGGGCAACGGTCGCCGTGCTCGGCCCCGCGGCAGCGGTTCTCGCGCCAGTCAAATTCGCTGCCGGGCGGACAGCGGTTTTCTCCGACCCCGCCGGCGGGCACACAGCGGTTCAGCGTCGGGATAAAAGTTTCGCCGGGCGGGCAACCGAACTGCGCGGCGGCCGGCCCCCCAGCAAAGGCCGTCGCGGCGACCAATAGGCAAAGTGCGAGCAGCTTGCGACCCATCGAGGCATCTCCCCTGCAGCGGAGCCGTCCAGCGACGGCACCGCTTCGCCATAACGGCCGAA
>JAFAWI010000198.1 GCA_019241915.1 Alphaproteobacteria bacterium | reverse complement strand
TGGGTTTGCTCCGGGCCCTCGAGACATCGCGCCCAAGCTGGTTCCCGCGCGCATTTTGGACTGTGGACCATCCCCCCCTCCGGCCGATGCTTAAGCTCGCCGAGTGCGTAAACCGCGAGTCAGTCTGTGAGGCGGTCGCAGCAGGGGCAGCGAGCTTGTGCGCCGGAATCGAGTTCGGGCGGGTATCCGAGCTGAAGCTCGCTCCACGGGAGGCGCGTGTACTCCTAACACAGGCCGCCGCCGCATCCGGCGATAGCGGACGGTACTTCGCTGACCTGTGTACGGCCTTGCTGTCGGATACGGTGCTCGTTCGTGACAAGTCCGGCACAGCCGCCTCGCCGCTGACCTACCCGAAGGTTGCCAGGATCAATTTTCTCGAAGGACTGAAAACGCTGTCTCGAACCGCGTTGCCGGACCCGAGAAACCGGACGCGGGATCGGAGCTATCCGAAAACAGCCGCCGACTGCATGGGGCAGGCCTTGTTTCAGGCCTGGGAGCGGCTCGATCGTCCGGGGGGACTCAGATGGGATCCGGACGAAGCAAAGCGGCACGCCCATCAATGGAAAGCACCGACCGACGAGCAGCCGACGACGCAGCATGGCGCCAACCGGCTGGCCATCATCGGCCTTTCGGCGCTGACGGGGGCGCCAGTGTTTTCCGGGCTGGATGTACGACTGTCGGTCATCGGCGGCAAATTCGAACGCAACGAGTTCAGTCTGGCTTGGCCGATCTGGACGGCCCCGGTGTCGTTCGCTGCGATCCGTGGCTTGCTGTCGCACCCGTCGCTGCGCGAGGCGGGTGCACTCGCCCATCTTGGGGTGGACCACGTGCGGGTCGCGCGGCAGCTTACGCTGGCGGAGCGCTACCGAAATTATACCTACGCGGAAGCGCTTTAACGGCCGGTGGCTCTCTCCCCCTTGCCGGGACTGCGTTTTCCGCGATCGTTGGCATGAGCTTGGCGGTCGCATCTTCATCGGCTCGCGGGTCAATCTCGCGCATGTCGGCCAGAAGGCATACCGGAGCGATCGAATTGGTCCCGCACACTCGATCGGACCGTCGGCGGCGCATCGGCGTGAGCCTCAGCCTTTCAGGAACGCTGCGGCCCTGGCCGGTGTTGTGCTGCCAACGGCGCGGGAGCACGCAATGGACGATCGCCCGAACCCTCAAGACGATGCGCTCGCCACCGACGAGACACCCGAACTGATCTCCTCCGGCAAGGTCGTCGGCACCGCGGTCTATAACCGCAAAGCCGAATTGCTCGGCTCGATCTACGGGCTGATGCTCAACAAGCTGAACGGCCGGGTGGCGTATGCCGTCATGTCGTTCGGCGGATTTCTCGGCATCGGCGATGCCTATTACCCGCTGCCATGGAAGCTCCTCGTCTACGACACCCGGCTGAACGGCTATGTCGTCGACCTCGACGCCGGGCAACTCGAAGCCGCGCCGCGCTACACCGACGAGCCCGACTGGGCCGCCTGCGGGCGCGGCATCGATCTTTATTACGGCTCGCTCGGCTTCAGCGTCTGAAATTGAGAACCGGCGCCGGGACGACCGGCGCCGGTTCAAGCGCCGATAGGGACTTTGCGCCGGTCAGCGCTGCTTGACCAGACAGGCGAGCCCGTAACCGACGGCGCCGGCGATCAGGATCGCACCCCACGGGTTCTCGACCACGAGGCGTTCGACCGTGTCCAGCGCGACGCCGCTTTGGCCGTAGAGGTTCTGCGCCGCCGCGGTCGCCTGCCGTCCCGCCTCGCGTGCCATCTCCTGCGCTCGCCCGCTCGCCTCCATCGCCGTATTGCGCACCGTCTCGGCGGTCTCGGCAATGGTTCCTTTGGCCTGGCGTGCACTGTCCCGAATCATGTCGCTGGTCTGTTGATCGCTCATCTTGCACCTCGTTGTCCGGCCGCAACCGCGGCCTTAAATGACTGCAGTTCATGCGGCAAACGTGATGCACACTGCGACGTTCCGCGCTGCCGGCGGCAAGTGACGCAGCAGGGCCCAGGGTGCGAGACAAAATGTGCGCCAGCACCCATCTTTCGCTGGCGAGGCAAACGAGGTTTTGCGATGCCGATGAGCGAGCGGCGGCGGCGCGGCGTGTCCCGGCCCGTCATGCTACTGACGGCGGCCTGGCTGTGCGCGCCCATGGGCATCGCCGGCGCCGCGCAACCGGGTAAAGCGCCGGCGCCGGCGCCACCTGCGAAGTCCAAGTCCCAGCCCGATCTCGAACCGAATAGCAATCCCTACAACGAGGAGTTGCTGCGCATGACGCCCGAAGCGCGCGCCGCCAAGCTCGCCGGCTTTCTCGGCGCCGCCTGCATCGGCACCCGGCCGTTTCTGATGGGCGTCACCAAGACCGGGCGTGCCAAAGGCTACGCCTATTGGAGCCTCGAATGCGCGGGCGAAAAGAGCTACATGATCCAGCTGTCGCCGGACGGCGCGGGGGCGGCCATCGATTGCGCGACACTCAAAGCGGCCGGCAAGGGCCGCGAGTGCTTCAAGACCTTCTGACCGCGCCAAAACGCCTTCGGCGCGCAAAAAAGCCGGCGCGGAGCGGGCTCCGCGCCGGCGGTGTTGGCCAAGCCGGTCGCCTAGCTGGCCGGATACCAATGGTAGGCGCCGTTTTCCCACTTCCAGCTGCCGCCGGTGCCCGGAACCGTGGCGAGCGGCGCGAACGGGTAGTAGGCCAGCGGGTAGGTGTTCGGCGCCGCGGTTGAAGGGTAATAGGGCGCCCACGGGAAAAACGGATAGGGCACCGGTGTCGGCGAGGCCTTCGCCGCCTTCTCGACCGCGATGCGGTACAACTCGACGCTGTTCAGGTATTCCGAAGAGGATTGGGCAAACGCCGGCGCCGCTACCGCGAAGGCGGCGGCGATCGCCGTCGCCGTCAAAAGATGCTTCATCGCAAGGTGCCTTTCGGTTGAAGTTCCTGGTGCTGCAGACCGCACCGTCCGCATGGTGCATTGATTTGCTGCAAATTCAACCATGCGGTTATGTTACGCGGCGAGCGCGGCGCCGGTTCCCGCGGCGGCATCGGACGCCGCCGCGTTTGACCTGTCTTGTCGGGCGAAGCGTGGCCGCTAGAACAGCCGCTCGCTGGCACGGCTGGCGCCCTCCGCCATCGCCCGGAATTTGGCCCACACCACATCCTCCGGAACGCGGCCCATCCCGGCCGAGGTGTCAAAGCCGCAATCGGTCGCGGCCATCACCCGCTTGGGGTCGCCGACCGCGTGGGCGACGCGCTCCAGCCGTTCGGCGACGACCTCGGGGTGCTCGACGAAGTTGGTCAGATCGTCGATCACCCCGGCGCAGATGATCTGGTCGTCGGCCAGCCGGTGTTTCGCCAGCACCTTGTACTCGTGCTGGTGCCGCGGGTTGGCGAACGGCAGGACAAAACCGCCGACCTTGGCCTGCTGCAGGATCGGCAGAATGTCGTCGAGCGGGACGTCGCGGTCGTGCGGGCCTTCGTAATTGCCCCAGCACACGTGCAGCCGCACGCGGTCGCGCGGCACGTTGACGATCGCCTTGTTGATCGCGTCGACGACGCGCTCGACAAAGTCGAGAAAGTCGCCGAGCGGCCGGTCGTTGTAGGACAGGTGCCGCTCCAGCGCGAGATCGGGGCAGTCGAGCTGCAATAAAAAGCCGCTTTGCACGATCGCCTCGTATTCGATCTGCAGCGCCGCGGCGACCGCCGCCAGATAGGTGTCTTCGGTGTCGTAATATTCGTTCTTCATCGCGCCGACGATGATGCCGGGCGACGGCGCGGTGTAGAACGGCTCGGCAAAACCGCGGGCGCGCGCATCGAGCGCGGCGCGGAAATCCGCCAGCTCGGCCTTCAGCTCGCTGTCGTCGGCATAGGTGATCGCACCGACCACGCGCGGCGGCTCGTAATTGCCAACCGCCTCGCGCGCCGCCAGCATCTCGGTCATCTGCTGTTTCAACAGCGGGTAGCGCTCGACATCGCCGCGCGGCCAGCGCTTCCACGAGCCGCCGAGCCCGGTGATCCGGTGGCGCACATAGAGAAAGAACGCCTCGCGCTGCTGCTCGCCGTTATTGCCGATATCGACCCCGGCGGCGACCTGCTTGTCGATGATCTGGGTTACCGCGGTCTTGCCGAGGCGTTTGATGTCGTCGGCATCGACCGCCTCGCCGCGGGCCCGGCGGACATAAAGCCGGGTCAGCTCCGGCGGCCGCGGCAGGCTGCCGGTGTGGGTCGTCAGGATGCGGTCGGTGCTCCACTGCATGGCGGCATTCCCCCGTCTCAACCAGGCTTGCTCAACGAGGCTTGCTCAACGAGGCTTGCGCATCGTTCGGGCGGTTCTCGCGGGGATCGTGTCATTGCACGCGAAACGACGCAATCGTGGTGCCGGGCGGCCGCCGCCTTCGCGGGGGGCGCCGCGCGGCGCCGGCTGGCTCTACGGCCGCCACGCGGTGACCGCGGCGCTTGCCAATCCGCAGCGCCGCTGGCGCCGGCTTGCGGCGCTGGCGGCGCAGCAGGACGAGGCGCGGGCGCTCGCCGCAACGGCCCGCGCCTCGCGGCACGGCGACGGCGATGCGGTTCGCCTCCTCGATCGCGCCGGCTTCGCCGCGCTGCTTGGCGAAGACGCGGTGCACCAGGGGCTGGCGCTCGAAATCGAGCCGCTCGACCCGGCCGATCTCGACGACGTGGTGCGCGCGGCGAGCCTCGCCCCGCGCGCGGTCGTGGTGGTGCTCGACCGGGTGAGCGATCCGCACAATGTCGGCGCGGTGCTGCGCGCCGCCGCGGCGTTTGGCGCCGCCGCGGTCATCGTCGCCGCGCACGGCGCGGCGCTCTCGGGAGGGACGCTGGCCAAGGCCGCGTCGGGCGCGCTCGACCTCGTCCCGCTGGTCGTCGCGGTCAACCTCGCGCGCACGCTCGCCCGGCTCAAGCAGGCGGGGTTCTGGTGCTGCGGGCTCGACGAGCGCGCGCCGGCGCCGCTTGCCGGG
>JAFAWI010000455.1 GCA_019241915.1 Alphaproteobacteria bacterium | reverse complement strand
TTCGGATTTTCGTAAAGTTGGCGTCGATATCACGAAAGTAATCGGTGGGGAGTCTGTCAGCATGCTGCGTCGCTGCGGCGATCTGGTCGGGTCTTTGCGCAGGCCTGCAAGCCCATGTCCGGCCAGCCCGTCTTTTTGAGCCGCCTGGCCCTGCCGGTGTCCTGGGAGGCGCTCGATGAGCCGCCGTCGTCCGCCGACCGCGAGATGGCGGCCTCGGCCAATGCGAGCGTTGTCGGGTTTCTGTTGCATGGCGCAGACCTCGACGGCATCCCGCGTCCATCCGACGAAATTCTGGCCGAGGCCTTGGCACCGCTGCGCATCAAACTCGACATGGTGCTCGACATGTTGGGCCGGCTCGCCTACCGCGACATGAGCGTGCCCCCCGTGTGCGACATCGAGCTCGGCCTCAGGCGGATGGCGTGGCGTTCGCCGCGCCCGCTATGCGCGGGCGATTGGCTGCGGATCAAAGTCTACTTCAGCCCGCAGTTTCCCGAGCCCGTGGTGCTTTACGGCCAAGTCGAGAGCGCAATCAGCGAAGACGACGCCGGAACTTGCGGCGTACAGGCTGAGCTCACGGAAACCCCGCCGGTGGCCGAAGAGGCCTTCGCTCGTCTGGCGTTTCTGGCGCAGCGGCGGCAGCTGGGGCAGCGGCCGACCGCCCCGCGGAGCGACCGGTGATCGAAGCCGTCGCCGCGATGAGCTCTGTCCTGTCGGAGCTGCAGGCGCTCGCCGGCAGCGCCGTCGCGCCGGCGGCGGATGGGGCGCGACCCGAAGCGGTCGGGGCGGGTGAGGCGGCGACACCCAGTTTTGCCTCGGTGTTGCAGACCGCGCTCGACCAGCTCGACGGCAACATAGCGCAGGCGCAGAACCAGGCGCATGCCTTTGCCGCCGGGGACAAAGACATACCTCTGAGCGACGTGATGGTCTCGCTCGAGCAGGCCAATCTGTCGCTGCAGCTTGCCGCGGGCGTTCGCGACAAAGTGGTCGCCGCCTACACGAACATCATGAACATGCCGGTCTGATCGCGGCGCGGTGAGGCGTGGCTTTTCTCGATACGCTCAGCCCGCAGACGCTTTGGGAGCGGGCTCGCCCGCTGCTTGGAGCGCAGCCGCGCGCCGTGCTGGTCGGCGGGGCCGCCGCGGTGCTGGCGGCCATGCTCGTCGCGGCGCTTTGGTTGTGGGGTTCGAGCTACGCCGTCCTCTATGCCGGGCTCTCCGGCGAGGAAGGCGGCCGCGCGATTGCCGAGTTGCAGAAGCTCAATATTCCCTATCGGATCACCGAAGGCGGTAGGGTCATCCAGGTGCCCGGCGCCGATGTCGGTCGGGCGCGGCTGCAGCTGGCGGCGCGCGGGGTTGCAAAACGAGACGGCGACGAATGGGCGCTGCTCGACAACCAAAGCATCGGCGTCAGCCCCTTTGTCGAGCAGGTCCATTACGTGCGGGGGATCGAGGCGGCGCTGTCGCGGACGGTCGGCGAAGTCGACGGCGTGGTGTCTGCCAAGGTGACATTGGCGATCCCCAAGGACACCGGGTTTCTCGGCGACGGGGCAAAGCCGAGCGGCTCGGTCCTGGTCCGCCTGCGGCCCGGCTTCGCATTGAGCGCCGGGCAGGTCAACGGCATCGTCGGGCTCGTGGCGTCGAGCGTGCCGGGCCTGTCGCGCGAGCAGGTTACCGTCATCGACCAGAGCGGCGCGGTGCTCAATGCGATCGGCAAAGATGCGGCGCTCCAAGCACCGCAACAGCTCGAGATCGCGCGCGAGGTCAACCGCCGTTACGAGACGATGGTTACCGAACTGCTGGCGCCGCTGCTCGGGCGCGGCAACTTCCGCATTTCGTCGGATGTCGACATCGATTTTTCGCAAACCAAGGAAAGCCTCGTCAAATACGGCGAAAGCCACGTGCTGAGCCAGGACGAAACCGTTCACACGCACGGCGCCGGCGGCGAACAGGCTATCGGCATCCCCGGAGCGCTGTCGAACCGCCGTCCCGACACACCGACGACGAACGCCAATCCGCCCTCGCCGCCGGCCGCCGCGCGGGGCGCGGGCCAGGCGGGCGGCGCGGCGCCGGGCGCCGGAGCAGAACCGGCGGCCGCGTCGACACCGCCCCCGCCCCCGCCGCCATCGGACACGCACAAGACAACGAACTATGACATCGACAAGACCGTGCAGTACCTCGAGCACCCCTCCTGGAAGCTGCTCGGCGTCAATATCGCGGTGCTGGTCAACAATCCCAGCGGCAGCCCCATCCCGACCGAACGGCTGCAATCGATCAACAAGCTGGTGAGCTCAGCGATCGGCGCCGGGCAGAACCCGCACGTGACGGTGGTAGATCTGCCGTTTGAGATGGCCGACAACAGTGCCGCGCCGACCGGCGGACCGTGGTGGCGGGAGCCGTGGATGGCCGGTGTCGCGCGCAACGGGGTGCTCGCTCTTGCCGGTCTCTTTGCGCTGTTCGGCGGGATATTCCCGCTGCTCAACCGGCTTTCCGGCGCACAGGCGGCGATTGCGGCGGCCCGGCCGGCGCTCACCGCGCCCAGCGCGGCGGCGGCCGGCGCGGCCGCGTCCAGAACCGACAATGAACCGCAAGACGTCTTCAGCATCGAAGCCGATACCGTGCAGACGCTGGTGACGCACGACCCGGCCCGTACGGCTCAAGTCATCAGAGGATGGATCGCCGGTGACAGAAGCAGCCTTAGATAGGCCGGCGCGGCTCAGCGATCTCGAAAAATCGGCGGTGGTGATGCTGTCGATCGGCGAGGCGGCCGCCGCTGAAGTCATGAAGCACATGACCCAGCTCGAGATCAACCTGCTGTCGGTTGCCATGGCACGAATCTCCGGTGTGTCGAAAACCGAGGTGACCGAGGTTTTCGAGGAGTTCATCGACCTGATGCTGCAGGAGACCTCGATCGGCATCGGCGCCGAGGCGTACGTGCACGGTGTGCTCGAACAAGCGCTCGGTCCCGAGAAGGCCGAGCGGCTCGCCGGCCGCCTCAAGCAAGGCGATTACTTCGCGGGCATCGAGGCGGTCCAGCTGCAGGATCCGCGAGTGCTGGCCGAGATGATCAAATCGGAGCACCCGCAGATCGTCGCGATGATTTTTGCCTATATGGAACCCGAACAGGCCGATGCGCTGATCCAGCACCTGCCACCCGAACTGGTCGAGCAGGTCATCCCGCGGCTTGCGACGCTCGATTCGATCCCGCCGGCCGCAATCCGCGAGCTGAACGAGTCGATTGAGGACCTTCTCGCAGGCGAGACGCAGCAGGCACGCGTTACGGTGGGCGGCGTTGGCATGGCCGCCAAAATCCTCAACCGCATCGACACGCAGCGCGTCGAAAGCATTCTGGCGCAGATCGGTACGGTCGATCCCGACCTGGCGCAGGCCATCCAGAACAGCATGTTCGTGTTCGAAGACCTGATGCGCCTCGACGACCGCAACTTCCAGATGCTGCTGCGCTCGATCGATCAGAAGCTGCTGGCCTCGGCGCTGAAAGGAGCGGATGCGAAGCTGCTCGACAAGGTCACAAAAAACCTGTCGCAGCGCTCGGCTGAAATGTTGCGCGAGGAGATCAGCTCGCGCGGACCGATGCGGGTCAGCGAAATCGACGCGGCAAAACGCGAGATCGTCGCAATCGCTCAGCGCCTCGAAAGCGAGGGGACGATTGTGCTGCCGACCGATGCCGGCGATCTGGTGACCTGATGTCGTCCGTGCGGATCGGCGCCTCCGTCGCGGATCGGCGACCCCTGGCGGGCTTGACCGGCGAGGCCGGCCGCGACGCCGGCGGGCGCTCGATCTTCATCGATACACTGGGCGCCGCGGTCTCGCCGGGACCCGGCGCCAGCGCCGCAACACCAGCGCCGGCCGGCGAGGCCGGTCGGCTTGGCGGGCGTTCGCAACGGCGGGCGGAGCATCTCACGGACGCGACGGGTATCGCTTCTCCGGCACTACTCGCGTCATCGTTCGTCATCGCGACAGCCAGCGACACCGGCGGCGCGTCCGCGGCCGCCGGCTCGGACAGCGCAGCAGCGCC
Source organism: Alphaproteobacteria bacterium (assembly GCA_019241915.1). Taxonomy (GTDB): domain Bacteria; phylum Pseudomonadota; class Alphaproteobacteria; order ATCC43930; family CGMCC-115725; genus DATARH01. The sequence continues at coordinate 737 of JAFAWI010000455.1, read as the reverse complement.
GGCTACCGGATCGCCCGGCGATGAGCCCGGGATGGCGGCGCCGGCCGTGAACGGGGCTGCCCCAAGACGGCCCGCCGGCGCCGCCGCAGCCATTACCGCCGACCCGGCAGCGGACGAAGGCGTGCGACAATCGCAGGATCCGGCTTTCGCGAGCGTTGCGTCGGCGCCGCCATCCCCATCGTTCCGCGTTCCGCCGTCAGCGCTGCTTCCGCCGCACGACATGGGGTCGGCCAGTGCGCGGGTATACGTCTCGACGCAACCCTTGCCGTTCCCGGCTCTCGTGGCGCAGCCGGCGTTCGCTGAGGCACCGGCCGATCCCACGATGCCGGCGTCACTCCAGGCTCAAATTGCCATGGCGAACAGCGCGGGCCTCGCTCCGGCAGCAGACGGCCGACCGGCAGGCGACGGGGCACCGGCCAACGCAATGGCCGGGCCACCGGCGACCGACCTCCCGTCTGCGCTGCACGTGAACTCGCCCCTGGCGGTCGATCTTCCATCGGCGCTGCGCGTGAACGCCACGGCAGCGCGGCAGCCAGGGTCCCCCGATGCCGCCGCCGTGGCGGCATTGGCGGGGCCTGCCGCCGCGATTGCGCATAACGGCTCCTCGTTTGCCGCGGCGCCTGCCGCCTTTCCGAATGTTGCGCCGCTGCTGGCGGGTTTTGAGGCCGCCGCCGCGGGTGGCGCTGCCGCGGCCGCAAGAGAGGCGCGAGCCGGAGCCCGGTCTTCCGCCATCACCG
>JAFAWI010000254.1 GCA_019241915.1 Alphaproteobacteria bacterium | reverse complement strand
CAGCCGGCGCCGCGCACCGCGCAGCTGGGCGACCCGCTCCTGCGTGTAAAGATCGGTCCAGTTGCTCAGCGAGAAATCGGTGACCTTGCGCGGATCGTACGGACGGTCGACGAGCTTCAACTCGCGCCCGGCGATGTAAACACCGCGCAGCCGCTGCTTGTCGAGCAGGATGCCGATATCGGCGAGGGGCGATCCGTCCCAGGCGATGAAATCGGCGGCGCGGCCGGGCTCAAGCACACCGATCGGTGCCGTGTCGGCCATAAAGCGCGCATTGACCTGGGTCGCCGCCCGCAGCGCCTCGGCCTTGGTAAAACCGAGATCGTCGACGAACAGCTCCAGTTCGCGGGCGTGCCATTCGCCATAGGGGGTGACGGCAAACCCGGTGTCGGTGCCGGTGAGGAAAGGGATGCCCGCGGCCTTGACCTTTTTCAGGTTGGCGCAGCCCTGCCGGTAGCGCTTCTCGGTAGCCTCGGGCCGCCCCTTGAGCGCCGCCGGCTCGTGCGGCTGGGTGAACTCCATGACGTTTTTCGGCTGCGTCAGGGTCGGACACAGCGCGCTGCCCGACTTCTTCATTGCGGCGATGCATTCGGCGTCCGAGCCGAAACCGTGGAAGATCAAATCCATCCCGGCGCGGGCCGAATAAAGCGTCGCCTCGCGCCCGACCGCATGCGCCACCGCCTTCTTGCCCATGCGGTGCGTCTCGCGGACCATCACGTCGGTCTCTTCCTGGGTGAAGGCGGCGATCAGCTCGCCGTCCGGGCGGCGCTGAATGCCGTCCATCGCGATCTTGACGCAGTCGACCCCATTCTTGACCTGACAGCGGATCTCCTCGACCGCCTCGGCCACGGTGGTGACGAGCTTGCCGATCGAGGTGGCGGGCGCGCCGATCCAGGTCGGATACCAGTCGGTGAGGCCTTGGTGCGACGTTATGTACGGCCCGGCGGCCATCACCCGCGGCCCGTCGAACAGCCCCGCGTCGATCGCGTTGCGGATCGACAGGCTGACCTGCCCGGCATCGCCCGGCGAGCAGATCGCCGTGTACCCGGCGGCGGCGACCTTCTGCGCGAAAAACATGCCGCGCAGCGCACGGAATTCGAGCGGCGAATAGAGGTCGATGTCCTCCTCGGTCTTGGCGTTGCCGTACGCGAGATGGGTGTGGACGTCGATCAACCCGGGCATCACGAAATGCCGCGAATGGTCGATAACCCGGTCATTCTTGCCGGGCTTTGGCGCCCTGGCCTCGGGGCCTGAGTAAACGATCTCCCCGCGACGCTCGTAGACCAGCGCACCGTCCTTGAGCGCCTCGTCCTCCTGCCCGGTAAACAGCTGGCCGCAACGGATAAAAGTCTTCATCGGCCGAGACTCCTCTTCCGGCGCCACCCCCACGCCAGGCCCTCCGCCATCCCGGGAGAGGGACGGTCGCCGAGGGTTTCCCCTTACCGCCGCCTGGGAGGGGGAGGCTGGGGTGGGGGGCGACGCTATGCTTTCGACCTACCGCACCGCGTGTTGCATGAACTTCTCCGGCGGCGGGCCACCCCAGGGGCCGGCGAGCTCTTCGCGGCTGATCAGGTTGGGCGGCACGCTGGCGTTGAGCACGTCGGTGTCGGCCCAGTGCTCGTGCACGCGGCCCCACGGATCGCCCCAATAGTCGTAGACCTGGCTGCCGAGCGAATGGCGGCCGAGACCCCAAAAATGCTCGTAGCCTTTGCCCTGGAGGTGCTCGTGGCCGATCATGATGTCATCGATATCGGCCGCCTCGTAGCTCAAATGGTTGAGCCCGGCCTTGTCGCTGCGGATGCAGAAAAAGGCGTGGTGATCGACGAACTCGTCGCCGCGGTCGAGCCGGTTGAACGAGCCGGTGATATTGGTCTTGTCGCCGACATAGACCTCGTCCGACGGGCGAAAGCCGAACATCTCACGGTAAAAGCCGAGCGTCTTCTCGAATTGCGGCGTGTGCACGACGAAGTGGCCGAAACGCTTGACGTGCGACGGGCCGCGCTGGACGCCGCGGTAGTAGAGTTCGTTGCGGCGCTGGGTCTTGTCTTCGCCAAAGTTGACCTTGGGCCGGACGACCGGGATTTTCGGCAGCCGCGCCATGCCGTGGACGACCTCGACCTGGAAACCGTCGGGGTCGGTGAGGCGCACCCGCTTGCCGCCGCCCGGTTCGTCGATGTTCTCGACCTTGGAGGCGCTCTCGACCCGGCTCAGCCTCTCCAGGTCTTCCTCACTGCCCGCGTGGAACGCGATGCCGATGTATTTCGGCTCGCCGAGCTCTGTCACATGCAGGTGGTGGGGCTCGTCTGTGCCGCGCATGTAGAGCGCGTTTTTGGTCCGCTCGGCTCGCACCATGCCGAACGCCGTTAGAAATTCTTCCTGCTTGTCGAGATCGGGCGAGCGCAGACGCCCATAGGCCAGATCGGTGACTTTGACGACGGGCATAACAAACCTCCCCAAAACGGACCTTGAGTATAGCGCGAATCCAGCGGGCCGCGACGACGGCTTCGCTTGCTGTTGTAGCGAGCGGATAAATCATTCGCCCAATCGATTGATGACATATTGTTCATCGACACGATTCATTCTCCCCGCTCGTGGGGGGCCGGGAATTCGCCGCAACGTTGCGCGTTCTCAACCGACCCAATACACCGAGAGTGGGCGCAGATGACGCACCTTGTCCGCAAGACCGCCGTTGCCGCGCTGCCGCTGTTGATGGTGCTCGCCGGCGCCCAAGCACAGGCACCGCAGGGCCCGACCCGTGCCGAAGCGGAAGCCGCGCTCAACCCTGCCCCATCACGCTTCAGCAAGGCGCAGCTCGACCAGATGCTGGCACCGATTGCGCTCTACCCGGACCAGCTGCTGACCCAGATGCTGATGGCGGCGACATTTCCGGACCAGGTGATCGCAGCGGGGAAATGGCTGGAGGACGCCGACAACGCCGCGCTCAAGGGCGACGATCTCGCCAAGGCGCTGCAGCCGCTGCCGTGGGATCCCAGTGTCAAGTCGCTGATCCCATTCCCGCAGATCATCGCGATGATGAAAGCGCATTTCGACTGGACCGAGGCATTGGGCGTCGCCTTCGCCAACCAGGAAGTCGAGACCATGTCGCGCGTGCAGTTCTTGCGCGAACGGGCGATGAAGGCGGGTCAGCTAAAATCGACCAAGCAGCTCGCGGTGCGCGAGGAGGCCTCCGACATCATCATCGAGCCGGCCGATGCGGCCATGGTCTACGTGCCGGTCTACAACCCGGCAGTCGTCTACGGACATTGGCCGGACGCCGACGCGCCGCCCGTCTATCTGCCGCCGCCGCCCAATTTCTACCGCGGCGAAATCGGCCCGGAGATCGGCTACAGCGTCGGATTTGGCGTGGTCGGCGGCCTGTGGGGCTGGGGCCGGCCGGATTGGCGGCATCACGAGGTTGCGGTCGACCCGGAGCGCTACCGCAGCATCACGACCACGACGTACAACGTCGAAAACCACATCGAAATCCGCAACGAGACGTGGCACCGAACGGCGCCGGTCGCGGTGGTTCCCGCCGCCGCTCGGCCGCAGCCGGCGGCGGCAGCCGCGCCTGCCGCCCAAGTGCCGCAGGGTACAGTGTCTCCCGCCGCAGTCAGGACGCCGCCCGCCGCGGCGGTGACGCGGCAGGCACAACCGGCACAGGCCCCGGCCGCGACGCCGCCCTCGACGCAAACACCGACAGCGCAGACACCGACAGCGCAAACACCGCCGCCCGGGACCGCGCGCCCGCCCGAGAACGCGCCCGCTGCCGCGCCGACCACCCGCGGCTCTGAAACGGCGCATCCCGGTGAAGGGCATGCGCCGGCCGCTGCCGCCCATCCGGAAGCATCGCATCCCGGCGAGCCGCCGCACCCGCCAACCGCGCCACCTGCCGCACCGCCGCATCCGGAAGCATCGCACCCGCCGCCGGCCCCCGAGGCGCATCCCGCGGCACCCGGGCACCCGGCCGGACCGCCGCCCGCCCTCTCACCCGCGCATCCCACGGAAGCACCGCATGCCCCCGAGCCTCAGCATGCGGCCCCGCCACCACCACCGGCGGCTCCGCATCCGGCTCCGCCCCCGCCCGCCGCCCCTCCGCATCCTGCGGCGCCTCCAGCACCCGCGCCTGCCCCTCATCCAGCACCGCCTCCGGCGGCGGCGCCCGTCCCTCATCCAGCACCGCCTCCGGCACCTCATCCAGCGCCACCACCCGCCCCTCACCCAGCACCGGCACCGCCGCCCGCCCCTCATCCAGCGCCGCCGCCGGCTGCCCATCCGCCCGGACCGCCGCCCGGGGCGCCGCATCCGCCGCAACAGCCGGCCAAGCCGCCGCCAAAACCCGGGGAGGAAGAAAAGCACGACCAGCACTGACACCGTCCGACCGCGCCGGTGCCGTTCGCGCAGGCCAGCCCGGCAATGTTTCGGGTAGGCAGCGCGCGGCATCACCGCTATAGCGGTGGGCGAGCCTTCTCTGCTGCTGGAAACCGAAGATGGAACTCCCCGAGCAAATTACCGCCCTTGGGGCGCAGGTCGAGGCCGGCGGCGCGATCACGCCTGATCCGGAACTGTTCGAGACCTACGAGGTGTTCGCCGCCGAGTTGACGAACCTGTTCGTCAAGCCGTGGCTCGCCGCCGATCACACCAGCCGTCTGTCGGCCGATGGCGACTATTTCCGCGTCGATATCGGCGGCCGCTCGGTGGTGATCGCGCGCGAGGCCGAGGACAAGGTCCACGCAATGCGCAATGCCTGCCTCCATGCCGGCTACCGCGTCTGCGAGGAAGAAGAGGGCCGCAGCGATCATCTGTTCTGCCGCTACCACGGGTGGGATTATGCAATCGACGGGCGGCTGACCGACCCCGAGCTGCGCCCGGAAGAGAAGGACCGCTCGCGCTTCCGGTTGCCGCGCTATGCGATGCGGATGTGGAAAGGGCTGATCTTTATCGACCCGTCGGTCGCGGCGCCTAACGCGCCCGAGGCACAACCGATCGACGCCGGCGATTTCCCGGATCTCGCCGACGCCGCGGTGGTCTCGCGCAAGCGTTATCAGACGACATGGAACTGGAAGCCTCTGCGCCACCTGTTGTGGGCGTCGGACGAATTGGCGCTGCCCGGCGGCAGCGAGACGCAGACCGAGTTCGGGCCGCTCAGCCGGCTGGTCACGCGCAATGGCGAAGCGGCGCTGGTGCGGCTGATCCCACGTTATGCCGGGCACAGCGACTTCGAATTGGTGCGCATCGCCCGGCCTGGTCACACCGCCGCGGCGGATGACGACCGCCGCATCGAGGAGGTGCTGCGCGCCGAAGGCGAGAAGCTCGAAGGAGCGCCGGCGGGCAATCTCGATCGCGCCTTTTACGAGTGGTACTGGGCGGCGCTGAAACCCGCCGTCGCAGCCGTCTGAGGCGTCGGCGGTGAACATCCGCGCCGAGGACATCAGGACAGTCACAGACGGGCTGCAGTTCCCGGAAGGACCGGTCGCCTGCGCCGACGGCTCGGTGATCCTGGTCGAGATCGCCGCAGGTGCGCTGACCCGTGTGGCGCCGGACGGCAGCAAGAGCGTCGTCGCGCGGCCCGGCGGCGGGCCCAACGGCGCCGCGGTCGGGCCGGACGGCAAGATCTATGTCGCGAACAACGGCGGGTTCGAGTGGCTGGTCGACGACCGGGGCCGGCGCCGGCCGCTGGTTCAGGCCACGGATTACAGCGGCGGTCGGCTGGAGTGCGTCGAGCTTGCGACCGGCCGGGTCGCGGTGCTGTACCGCGAGTGTGGCGGCCACCCACTGCGCGGCCCGAACGACCTGGTGTGCGACGCGCATGGCGGCATCTATTTCACCGATCTCGGCAAGCGCCGGGCCCGCGACATGGATGTCGGCGGGGTCTATTACGCCAAGCGCGACAGCTCGGCGATCGTCGAGGTCGCCCATCCGCTGATTACCCCGAACGGCATCGGCCTGTCGCCCGATGGCAACACGCTGTACGTCGCCGAGACCGAGGCGGCGCGGCTCTGGGCGTTCGACATCGCCGAACCGGGGGTTGTCAAGAAGGACCCGTGGCCCTCGCCGCACGGCGGCCGCATTGTCGCCGGGATGGGCGGCTACCAGCGGTTCGATTCGCTGGCGGTGCAAGCGGACGGCCGGATCGCGGTCGCGACCCTGATCAACGGCGGCATCACCGTGATCTCGCCCGACGGCAAGCATATCGAGCACACGCCGATGCCCGACCCGATGACCACCAACATCTGCTTTGGCGGTCCGGATATGAAGACCGCGTTCATCACCCTGTCCTGGACGGGCAAGCTCGTCGCGGTCGAATGGCCGACGCCGGGCCTAAAACTCGAACAGTCTGGGTAACGCTACCCTCACCTATTTCGTGCCAGCGACGCCGCCGCGACCTTCCCACTCCCGCAATGCGGGAGAGGGAAGGGATCCATCGCGTCAGCGATGGGAAGGGTGAGGGTCATTGAGCCGCCGAAGCCTTTTCTTTCGCCGATAGCGGGTGCGGGACCCAAGGGCGGGCGCCGCGGCTGTCGTTGGCGCCAGACACGGTCACGCCGCCGGGACCGAGCCACAGCGCCACGGCGCCGCGCCGCCAATTGTCGATGCGGTCAACCACCGGGACCTGCTGGCGGCAGGCGAAGCCGGCCGGCGTTTGGCTGACGATCGCGTCGACCGCGTCGCAGGAAGCCGGAAGTCCGCGCTCGTCGAAGGCGATCATCACGGTCTTGCCGCGCGCAGCATAGGTGCAGCCGCCGGCGACGCAGGCGAGACGGTCTGCCGTGCTGCCCGTTTCCGGCCACGGCAGCAGCGCCGAGCCGGTTTCCTCGGCGAACAGGCTCTTGACGATGCGCTCGCCGTTGTCGCCGAGCGCGTAGTAGTTGCCGTCGGCGTTACGCGCGGCGAGGAAACGGCCGAAATCGGCGATCACGATGTCGGGCGGCCGCGTCACAAACAGCGTCGCCATCCCGAGCGCGATCCCCGCCCAGCCCCAGCGCCGCCATTTGCCCTGCCACAGGCAGAGCCACAGGCCGCCGACCGCGACCACCACGAGCCCCCAGATCGGCAGCCGCGGTGTCGCCCAGACATTGCCAGGCAGCGCCGAGACACGCTCGGCGACCCAGATCGTCGCATCGATGCCCCAGCCCATCGGAACGAGCGCCAGCCGCTCCAAGCCGAACGGCATCAACAGACAGGCGATGACGCCGCAGGGCAGCGTCCACATCGCCGAGATCGGCACGGCGACGACATTGGCGAGCGGCGAATACAGCACGATCTTGTGGAAGTGGTAGATCGAGAACGGCTCGGTGCCGAGCGTGACGATGACCGTGGTCACGACGACGCCGAGGCAGTAGCCGACCACCTTGCGCACCGCCGAGCCGCGGTGCAGCAGCCGTGCGAGCCGCGCGCCCCATGTTTCGTAGGCCGCGATTAACGCGACCACGGCGCCGAACGACATCTGGAAGCTCACCCCGATCAGGCTTTCCGGCTGGAGTAGCAGCACAACCGCCGCAGCAACCGCACAGATGCGCATCGATATGCGCAGCCGGTCGATCAGGATCGCGGCGAAGACGATCCCGTTCATGACAAAGGCCCGCTCGGTTGGGATCGCAGCACCCGACAGCATCAGGTAGCAGAACAGCACGATCAGCGTGGCGCCGGCGGCGATCTTCTTGATCGAGTAGCGCAGCGCGACGTACGGGATCAGTGCCAGCCCGCTACGCACGGCGAAGAACACAAATGCGCCGACGAGGCCAAGATGCAGACCGGCGATCGCCAGCAGGTGCGACAGCCCAGAGTTGCGGAACGCGTCGGTCACCCCGGGATCGATTGCGCCGCGCTTTCCGGCGATCAGCGCGGAGGCGACACCGCCGGTGGAACCGGGAAGCACCGCCGTAATCCGCCGCGTCACATCGGTGCGAAGCCGCAGCAGCCACTGCCGCCAACCGCCCGCCGTCACGTCGTCCCCGTCGAGACGGCGGGCGCCCCCATAGCTGTAACCGACCCCGCCGATTTGCGCAAAATACAGCTCGCGCTGCAGATCGTGTCCGCCCGGCAGCGTCTGGCCCGGCACGGGGTAGAGCATCGTTTTCAGGCTGGTGCGGTCGCCAGGGCTGAGCAAATCGCTACCGGCGCCGATATGGATGCGCAGCCGGCGCGGCTGCTGCGCCGGGTCGAGCCCGGCAATGGCGTCGGGTGCCATGACGATCCGCCAGCCGCGTTCCATCGCGTCGATGTCGATGATGCGGCCGGTCAAAGCGACCGGGCCAAGCCGCCGTTCGAGCATTGGCGCCGCCCGCTCGCGTGCCGTAGCCGCGATCAACACGAAACCGGCGGGAACGAGCGAGAGACACAACAGTGCGCTGCGCCAAAACCGGCGGCGACGGAGCGCGGCCGCTGCCAGGCATCCGGCAAGCGCCACCGCGGCTCCCGGCCAGACCGGCGGCTCGACGGTCAGCGCGAAATAGAGCGCGATTCCAGATCCGAACAGCGCCGGCAGCCACAGCACGCGCCGCTCGTTCTCGGCGGCAAATGCCTCCATCAGCACATCGAGGGCGCGGCCTCGACGCGGCGCGTGCATACCAAGTCGTTCGCCGGCGATTGAGATATCCGCCATTGCCTCTCCCGTACGGCGAGGCTAGCGAAAGGTCCGTTCGCGCGAAAGTGGATCGGAGGCGACTGGGCGGTGCCGGCACGAGCTAGGCGGTCGGACGACGCGTGGCTCGACGCCGCATCCGGCGCAACAGCCGGCGATTGGCCTATGCTTGCCCGTCGAGGAGGACGCAATGATGGGCGATCAACCGGCGATGGCGCGGATCGGTCTGCCAACCATCTTTCTGGCCTTTCTCCGCCTGGGCTGCATCAGCTTTGGCGGCGGCACCGGCGCCTGGGTCTACCGCGAGATGGTGCAGCGCCGCGGCTGGGTCGATGAGCGCGGTTTTCTTGCCGATATGGCGCTCGGCCAGAGCCTGCCGGGCTCCAACGGCATCAAGATGGCGATCCTGGTCGGCCGGAGGCTGCGCGGCGGCGCCGGCGCTTTCATCGCCGGGTTCGGCCTGCTGGCCGCGCCGTTTGCGATCATTCTGGCGGTGGGCGCGGTCTATGGGCGGATCGCGCACCACCACAGCGTCCACGCGGTGCTCGAAGGGGTCGCCGCGGCAGTGGTCGGGCTCAGCCTATCGAGCGGGATCGACGCCATTGCCCGCGGCACCCCCGAAGTCAGCTCGATCGCCATTGCTGCCGTCACCGTGCTGGGGGTGGGGGTGATCGGCTGGCCGATCCTGCCGGTGGTGCTAACCCTCGCGCCGGTCAGCATCGGCATCGCCTGGGCTCGCAGCCGGCCATAGCCGATGCGCGACAGCTTCGCCGACACCTTGTTCGCGCTGTTTGCGGTTTTCGCGCCGCTGTCGCTGCTGTCGTTCGGCGGTGGCAACGCGACGATCGCCGACATCGCGCATCAGTCGGTGGCGGTGCGGCACTGGACCAGCGAACGCGAGTTCGCCGATTTGTTCGCGCTGTCGCGCGCCGCGCCCGGACCGGGATCGATGCTTGCGGCGTTGATCGGGTGGAATGTCGCGGGCGTCGCCGGTGCGCTGGTCGCCACCATCGCGTTCTATCTGCCATCAGCGCTGCTGCTGTTCGCGGCCGCGAAGATATGGGGTCACTGGCGCGGTTCACGGTGGCACCAGGCGGTGGAGCGGGGCATCGCGCCGATCGCGGCGGGCCTGTTTCTGTCCGGAGGGCTGGCGGTGTTGCGCGCCTCGCCGGTCGGGGCGGCGATGTGGCTCGCCGCCGCCGGCGCGACGGCGGTACTGCTTTGGCGGCCAAAGCTGCACCCGGTGCCGCTGCTGCTGCTTAGCGGCGCGGTGTTCGGGCTGATCGATCTGTTTGGAGGGACGCTGTGAACGAGGCCTTGCCGAGCGACTTCTTTGTCCATCTCGCTGCGGATTGTCCCGATGCGATTGTCTACGCCGACGCCGGCGGCCGCATTCGCTATTGGAATGCGGCAGCGACACGGATTTTTGGGTTCGCAAAACAGGAAGCGCTGGGACAGCGCCTCGACCTGATCATCCCGCAGCGGCTGCGCGCTCGGCATTGGGAAGGTTACGACAAGGTGATGGGCGGCGCCGGGAGCCGCTATGCCGAGGGCGCGCTGCTCGCGGTTCCCGCCGCGCACAAAGACGGCCGCCAGATTTCGATCGAGTTCACCATCCTGCCGTGGCGCAACGCGGACGGCGCCCTTGTCGGCATCGCCGCGTTCCTGCGCGATGCGACCGCTCGGTTCGAGGAAATGCGCACGCTGCGCCGCGAACTGGCCGCGCTTAAAGGCGGCGCCGGCGCCGGCTATTGAAGACAAACGGTGCCGGCGGGGCAACGGGCGGCGGCGGCACGCGCGCGGCCAGGAGCTGCCGCTCGCGCTCGGCGGCCTCGATTGCCGGAACAAGTCTCCCCGCCGCCTCGAATTTGAACCGGTTCATCAGCACCTCGTATTCGGCTCGCAGCCGGGCCAGCGCGCTTTCGAGCTCCGCCAGGCGGTCGCGGCTGTCAGCGCCGCCTGTGCCACCGCTCGTCATGGCGACCCACGATTACGTGAACTCCACCGCGTCGCGACGGTGCAAGGAGCGATTCGACCGACTGTTGCGACCGTGCTAGCGTGTCGCCTGCGCGAGCCGGACGCAAGCAGACAGGGACGCTAGGGGGCAAGGCTTGGGGTCCTATCTGGTACGCCGTTTCGGCCTGATGCTGATGACGCTGTTCGGCATCTCGGTACTGATTTTTGTGCTGCTGCGGCTGACGCCGGGCAACATCGCCGACATCCTGTTCGACGCCGGCGGCTACGTCGATCCGGCGGACAAGAAAAAGATTGAACACGATCTCGGGCTCGACAAGTCGATTCCGGAGCAATACGCCGATTGGATCGGCGGCTTGCTGCACGGCGATCTGGGCTTTTCCTACCAGACCGAAAAACCCGCAATCGAGGAGATCGCGCCGCGCATCCCGATCACGGCGCGGCTCGCTGGCATCGCTTTGTTCTTTGCGGTCATTATCGGGGTGCCGCTGGGCGTCGTCAGTGCGGTGCGGCAGAACACCAAGCTCGATTACGTGCTGCGCGTCATCAGTCTGTCGGGATTGTCGATGCCCGCATTCTGGCTGGGCTTGCTGATTCTGATGGGGTTTGTCGCCTATTTCGGCACGATCCCGATCTACAGCGAGCAGCCTAAGGGTTTCTGGAATGCGCTGTTGATGTACAGCGTGCCGGCGGCGGCGGTGGGGTTTCGCAGCTCGGCGCTGATGATGCGCCTGACGCGCTCGTCGATGCTCGAGGTGCTGCGCCAGGACTATATCCGCACCGCGCGTTCGAAGGGCGCGCCGGAGATCGCGATCAACTATTACCACGCGCTGAAGAATGCGCTGTTGCCGGTGATCACGGTGATCGGCATCGAAGCGGCCTTTCTTCTCGGCGGCCTCATTGTCACCGAGACGGTGTTTAACATCCCCGGAGTCGCGCGCTTCCTGGTCGAGGCGATCCGCTGGCGCGACTATCCGATGGTGCAGAACCTGGTGATGTTCATCGCGGTCGTGGTGGTGACGATCAACTTCGCTATCGACATGCTCTATGCGGCGGTCGATCCGCGGATCAAATACGGCAATTAAGGCGAACAGGGAGCGCCGCAGGTGAGCACGCTCGATTTCAACGCCGAACTGTCTGCCGCCGGCGCCAATGTCAAGACACGCTGGGGCTCGGTGCGGTTTTTCATCCGCCGCTATCCGCTGGGGGCGATTGGCGCGGTGATCATGGCGGTCTTTGTTTTGGCCGCCATTTTTGCGCCGTTCATCACCGTCTATGACCCCCTTACCACCAACGCCGCGGTCTCGCTCGCCAAGCCGAGCACACAGCATTGGCTCGGTTGCGACTTTATGGGCCGCGACGTCTACAGCCGCATCATCTACGGCGCGCGCATCTCGCTTGCGGTGAGCATGGGGTCGATGCTGCTGGGATCGGGGGTCGGTGTCGTGCTCGGCCTGCTGTCGGGCTATCTGCTGGGGTGGTTCGACCTGATTACCCAGCGCTTTCTCGAGATGATGCAGTCGCTGCCGCTGCTGGTCATGGCGATCATCATGGCCGCGGCGCTGGGCCCGTCGCTGCACAACACGATCCTGGCGATCGCGATCCCGCTCGTTCCGTATGTGGCGCGGGTCATCCGCTCAAACACGTTGTCGCTGCGCGAGCAACCGTTTGTCGAGGCGGCGAAGGCGATCGGCATGAGCGAGAGACGCATTGCGCTGCGCCATGTGCTGCCCAATACGCTGGCGCCGCTGATCGTTCTGGCAACGGCCCAGCTGGGCTCGACGATTCTCACCGAAAGCTCGCTGTCATTCCTCGGGCTTGGCGTGCCCGAGCCGCATCCGTCGTGGGGCCGCATGTTGTACGAGTCGGCGGCGGAGTACGTGCGTACCGCCCCGTGGCTGGTGATTTTCCCGGGTCTCGCCATCAGCTTTGTCGTGTTCGGCACCAACCTGCTTGGCGATGCGCTGCGCGATTTGCTCGACCCGCGCCAGCGCAGCTGATCCCTGCTTAGCGAAGCACCTTGTGGTTGTTGGAGTGCCCCCCGTGACGGTGACCGAGACCCCCGCCTCATCCGTGCCGGGCGCCCGGTTCGACAATGCCGAGATCGTGCTCGACGTGGCCGGGCTGCAAACCTACCTTTTCACCCGGCTGGGCGTGGTCAAGGCGGTCGACGACGTCACCTTCTCTGTGCGCGCCGGCGAAACGCTGGCGATCGTCGGCGAATCGGGCTGCGGCAAAACGATGACATCGCTGTCGCTGATGCGACTGGTGCCGAACCCTCCGGGGCGCATCGTCGGCGGCTCGATCAAACTGGCTGGCCGCGAGCTGACGACGCTCAACGAAGCGGCGATGCGCGATGTGCGCGGCAACGAAATTTCGATGATCTTTCAGGAGCCGATGACATCGCTCAACCCGGTGATGACGATCGGTAAGCAGATCGCCGAGACCCTGCGACTGCACCAGGATTTGTCAAAGGCCGCGGCTTTCAGGAAAGCGGTCGACATGCTTCGCCTTGTCAAAATCCCGGAGCCAGCGCAGCGCGCCAAAGAGTA
>JAFAWI010000187.1 GCA_019241915.1 Alphaproteobacteria bacterium | reverse complement strand
GACGATGACGACGTCGCCGCGACTCATCGCGCATCCCTCGGACACCGCCTCTATCGAGCGCAAAGCATCTGCTTCGCTTTCCGGGTTCAGCCGCGCCACCTGCGCCGCGATCCTTGTACGCAGCTCGGCAGAACGAGCGTCCGGAACAACCAGCCGAACCGCGCAATCCGCGTTCTTGCCGTCGGTATCGCATCGCTTCATTCGCTCTGCCGGCAAGGTCACCCGGTGGCATTCTTGCCGCCGTAGCGGCGGACGCGCAGGTCGGCCTGCTCCTTGTGGCCCCAGAACCGTTCGATCGCGCAGAGGCGGCTGCAATATTCGCCGATCATCGCGCTGGCCTCGGGTGTCTTGACCTCCTGGTAGGTGCAGGTCTTGAGGAACTTGCCGACCCAGAGCCCGCCAGTGTAGCGCGCCGCGCCCTTGGTCGGCAGCGTGTGGTTGGTGCCGATCACCTTGTCGCCATAAGAGACATTGGTTTCGGGGCCGAGGAACAGCGCGCCGTAATTGTTGAGCCGGTCAAGCCAGCGGCGCGGTTTGCGGCACAGCACCTCGACATGCTCGGCGGCGATGCGGTTGGCTTCGGCGGCCATCTCGCCTTCGTCGGCGCAGAGGATGACCTCGCCGTAGTCGCGCCAGGCGACCCCGGCGACATCGGCGGTGCGCAGTACAGCGAGCTGGCGCGCGACCTCCTCGATGGTGTCGCGCGCCAGTTTTTCCGACGTCGTCAGCAGGATCGCCGGCGAGGTCGGGCCGTGCTCGGCCTGGCCGAGCAGGTCCGTGGCGCACATCTCGGCGTCGGCGCTGTCGTCGGCGATGACCAGGATTTCGGTCGGTCCGGCAAACAGATCGATGCCGACCTTGCCGTAAAGCTGGCGCTTGGCCTCGGCGACATAGGCGTTGCCCGGGCCGACCAGCATATCGACCGGCCGGAATGTCTCGGTGCCCACCCCCATCGCCGCGACCGCCTGGACGCCGCCGAGCACATAGATTTCGTCGGCGCCGCCCAAATGCATCGCGGCGATCGTCTCGGGGTGCGGACCGCCCCGGTTGGGCGGCGTGCAAGCGGCGATATGACCGACCCCGGCGACCTTGGCGGTGACGATCGACATATGCGCCGACGCGACCATCGGATAGCGCCCGCCGGGCACATAACAGCCGACCTTGCCGACCGGGATATGGCGGTGCCCGAGCACCACGCCGGGCAAGGTTTCGACCTCGACGTCTTTCATTGCCGCGCGCTGGATCTCGGCGAAGTTGCGGATCTGCGCCTGGGCGAACTCGATGTCGGCGACGGTCTGCGGCGACACCTTAGCGACAAGGTCTTCGATCTCGGCCGGCGAGAGCCGGAAGCTCGGCGGCGACCAATTGTCGAAGCGCTCCGACAGTTCGCGCACGGCTGCGTCACCGCGGGTGCGGACGTCGGCAATGATGCCCTCGACCGCGGCACGGGTCTTGGCGTCGGCCTCGTCCTCGGTCCCGGCAAGCGCGGCGGTCTTGATGTGGCGCGGCATCGGCGTCTCCTGTTGTCCGATGCGCAAAATAACAGGAGGCCCACCTCCTGTTATCCTCCTGTTATCGACCCCGATAACAGGAGGAGTCGGTCAGCGTATCAAGAGGCGGCAGCAACGGTGCCCACGCCGATTTTCGTTCGTCCAAACTCGTGAACGTCTAGCCGATGATTGCGGCGATTTTAGCGGCAAGGTGGCGACGCTACGGGCGCACTGGGGCATCGGCGGGAGCAATGCCGACGCAGACATCGATCGGCGGCGCGTCATCCGGTTCGCCGACAAGACGCATGTCGTCGCGGCTGAGCACCGAAACGCCGCGCAAAGGCCTAGCGCACGTATCCGCCAACAGCTCGTCGGTGGACATTGCCGCGACATGGACGTCCCAAACCCGCGCCACGTTACCAAAGGGCGTGACCAGAATGCGCTTCCCATCGGGACTGAACACGGCAGAGGTGATGCCGATTGCTTCCCGCCCGGTTCCCCGCAAAGCGATCAGCTCCTTGCCGGTCGCCGCATCCCAAACCCGCGCTCCGCCCTTGGTCGACGCGGTGAGGATGCGCGATCCGTCGGGGCTGAAAGTCACCGTCCTCAACCTGTATTCGTTGCTGCGCAACGAGAGCAATTCCTTGCTGCTCGCCGCATCCCAGAGCCGCGTTGTCGTGTCCCACGACGCGGTGACGACACGTGACCCGTCGGGGCCGAACGCCGCGGCGGCCACCTTGCCCTCATGTCCGCGCAGCACGGCCAACTCCCTGCCGTTCGACGCATCCCATATCCGCGCGGTTCCATCGCTCGATGCCGTCAAGACACGCGAACCGTCAGGGCTGAACACCGCTGTATTGACGCCGCCTTCATGCCCGCGCAGAACCAAGAGTTCCTGACCGTTTGCAGCATCCCATATCCGGGCGGTGCCGTCGGCGAACGGTATGACGATGCGCGATCCGTCGGGGCTGAGCGCGGCGAAATAGACCGGACCTTCGGGGCTGTGCACGGTAAGGATCTGCCTGCCGCTCGCCGCGTTCCAAAGGGCCGCCGTTCCGTCCTTCGACGCGGTCAGGACACGCGACCCGTCGCGGCTGAACGAAGCAGTTTCGACGTAATCTTCATGCCCGTGCAGCGCGACGAGTTCTCTGCCGCTCGCGGCGTCCCATATCCGCGCGGTCTTGTCCCAGGAAGCTGTAACAATGCGTGCTCCATCGGTGCTGTAAGCGGCGTCAACCACGAGGTGCTGGTGGCCGCGCAAAGCGACGACGTCATCTTTGGCCTTTGCATCCCAGATCCGAGCGGTTCCGTCTTCCGACGAGGTGACGATGCGCAGCCCGTCCGGGCTGAAGGCAGCGGATGTAACATTGCCGCCCTCATCGTTGCCGTCGTGCCCGCGCAGGATAGCGATTTCGTTGCCGGTGGCCGTGTCCCAGATCCGCGCCGTCTTGTCGGCAGATGAGGTTACGATGCGCGAGCCGTCGGGGCTGAAAGCCGCGGTATTCAGCATCGCCTCATGCCCGCGCAAGGTGACGAGCCACTTGCCGTTCGTCGCGTCCCACACCTGTCCTGTATTGTCGGCGAGCGCCGTGACGATCCGCGACCCGTCGGGGCTGAACGCGGCCATACGGGTGACGCCGAGAAGCCGGGAGATTTCCCGGCCGTCCGCCGCACCCCACACCACAGCGCCATCGGCCGATGCGGTGACGACCCGTGATCCGTCGGGGCTGAACGCGCCGGACTGCACCAGTTCCTTCAGCCCGCGCAGCGTGAGGAGGGCCTTGCCCGTTGCCGCATCCCATATGCGCGCGGTCTTGTCCCCCGACGTCGTGACGACGCGTAACCCATCGGGGCTGAAGGCAGCGTAGAGCACATTGCCTTCGTGTCCGCCCAGCGTGAGGAGCTCGTTGCCGGTGGCCGCGTCCCAAATTCGCGCGGCCTGATCGCCCGAGGCCGTGACGATGCGCGACCCGTCAGGACTGAACGCGGCGGAGAACGAGAGTGCGTCGTTCCCGCTCAACCTCATGAGCTCCTTGCCGGACCCCGAATCCCAGACGCGCACGGTCATGTCGTTTGCCGCCGTGATAATGCGCGAGCCATCCGGGCTGAAGGCCGCGGAGAACAGGCGAGCCTTTTGGCCGACGAGCACCAAGCTCCAGTCCGAGCGGGCGGCAAGGCGGCTGAATTCGGCCGCCGCGTCTGCGAGCTGGCCAAAGCTGCCGCCCAATTTGCGCCCGCGGCGCGCCGCCCATACGGCGATCCGCAATGCGTTCAAATGGCGACCGGCGGACTGCTCCGCTTCAGCCAATTCGGCGATCATCCCGATCTGCCGCTGCTGAGCGATCGTTTCTTGTTCGACCGCGATACCGCGCTGCCAATAGGCAAACCCGGCAAGGGCGAGCGCAACGATGAGGCCCGCTGCCAGACCGGCGCTGACGATGTTGCGCCGCTTGGTATGAGCCTGGCGGCTGGCGGCGATAAAGGCCTGCGCGGCCTCGGTCGGCAGCGGCGCGTTTTGCGGGCGCGAAGCGATCCAGTGCTCGGCCTCGTCGAGCATCGGCGGGCGCAGCAATAATCCGCGCGGGCCGGGACGGCCGGCGATCAGCCAGCGCCGCGCGTGCTCGCCGAACTCGGTGTGCTTGCGCACCCAACCGATATCGGTCTCCAGTGCCTCGGCCAGCTGGTCGAGGCCCGCGTCAAACCGGGTCTCGTCATCGAAGAAGATGAAGTTGAGCCGGGCCAGCTCGGCGGGCACCCGGCCGTCCTCGACGCGACGCCAGACAATCGGCGCCAGGCGCTTGTTGAGCGAGGCCGCGAAGCGCACCTCGCTCTGGCATACATCGGAGACGACCGCATCGGGGCTGAGGACAAAGACGACCGTGTCGGCCTGGGCGATCAGCGCCTCGATGCGCTTCCACCAGTCCTCGAGGGCGTAAATTTCGCTGCGGTCGATCAGCGTGTTGAAGCCTCGCGCCTTGAGCGCGGCGTCAAGGCGGTCGGCGAAGCCCAGGTCGCGGCGTGAATACGAGATGAATATTTTTGCTGTGGCTTCGCCAGGGCTGACCAGCGCGCTTTCGGCTGCGCTCATGCGATGACGCGCCGGCGCATCGGCGTGCGGCGGCGGATCACCACGCGGTCCATCCGCCGTCGGCGAGCAGCGACGAGCCGGTGACGAGCGCAGCGGCGGGGGAGGCGAGGAAGACGACGGCGTTCGCCACGTCCTCGACCGTTCCGGCGCGGCCCAACGGGATGCGGTCGAGGATCCATTTGCGCGTTGGCGGGTCGTCGAAAAAGGGCTTGGTGAGCGGCGTCTCGATAAAGGTCGGGGCAATCGTGACGACGCGGATGTTGTGCGGCGCCAGCTCGACCGCCGTCGCCTTGGTCAGACCCTCCACCGCGTGCTTGGTCATGACGTAGACGGTGCGGTCGCGTTCGGAGCCGACATGGCCCATCTGCGACGACATGTTGACGATGACACCGCCCCGGCCACCGGCAACCATCAGCCGCGCGGCCTGCTGCGAGGCGCGAAACAGCGCGCGGATGTTGAGGTCGATGAGGCGGTCGAGCGTCCCGTCGTCGACATCGAGGAACGGCTGCGGCCGGTTGACGCCGGCGTTGTTGACCAGGATGTCGAGCCGATTCAGCCCGGCAAAGGCGGTGCGCAACGCTGCTGCGTCGGTGACGTCGAACGGCAGCGGCCGCGCCTTGCCGCCGGCGGCGGCGATTTCGGCCGCGACCGCATCCAGCTCCGCAGGGGATCGGCTGTTGAGCAACAGCTCGGCGCCGGCGGCGGCGAAGGCCAGTGCGATGCCGCGGCCGAGACCGCGCCCCGCACCGGTCACCAGCGCGATCTTACCGTCGAGACGAAACGGCTCGGCGGATGCACCGGTCATGTCGTTCCTCGTGCCACGGCACGGATGCTAGCCGAGCGCCCGTTCCACCGGAAGCGCGGCAGCGAACGATGCCGCGAAGCAGAACGCAAGATGCGGATAGCGGCGCTGCCTCAGTGGGTGGCACAAGCCCCAGAGCAACAGCGACAGGAGGCCGGCAATGGCAACAGCCTATTACAGCATCGTGCTCGACAAACCGGCGGAGGCGGTGTGGCGGACGATCCGTGCGTTCGACCATTACGGCTGGGCCGGCGTCGCGGGCGAAACGATCATCGAAGACGGCAAGGCCGGGGACCAGGTCGGGGCGATCAGATGCTTTACCGGGGCCGACCGGACCATCCGGCAACGGCTGCTGGCGCATTCCGACCGCGACCGCTTCTACACCTACGAATTCTGCGACCGGCCGCCGTTCCCGATCGAGAATTACGTCGCGACGCTCCGGGTGGCGCCGGTCGTGGAAGGCAATGGCGCGTTTGTCGAATGGTCGGCGACGTTTGACGGCATCCCCGGCGAGATCGCCCACTGGTCGGAGCATCTGTCGAAGGAGGGTTTCGGGCGATGGCTCGCCGCGCTGCGCCGCTTATGAGCGCGGGCGGCGCCGACCCTCAGCCGAGCCCGTCGGCGTAGCTTTCGAGCGTGCGGCAGGTGGCGGCGCTGACTTCGAATCGAAGTCCTTGGCGGATATCGTGGCGGGGGCCGGGTCCTCCCTGCGATCCCGCCAAAAGACAGGAGTTTTGACAAACCATAGGACTATGAACTATAGGC
>JAFAWI010000727.1 GCA_019241915.1 Alphaproteobacteria bacterium | reverse complement strand
AATTCGCCAACGGCGTCGCGGCGATGGCGGCGAGCGGCGGCTACGGCAAGACCCGCGTCTGCGCCGGCATCGTCGGCTATGCCGATCTGTCGCTCGGCGCGGCGGTCGAGCGGGTGCTCGAGGCGGAGATCGCGGCGGGCGGCGGCCAGCCCGGGCAAAGGGGAAGCGGGCGGTTCAAAGGCATCCGCTACATCTCGGCGACGCACCCGGACCAGGCAGCGTGGGGCGCGGCGGTCGTGCGGCCCGAAGCGATGCTGGCGCAGCCCAAGGTGCGCGAAGGCTTCGCCAAGCTGGCGACGCTGGGGCTGACGTTCGACGCCTGGCTCTACCACACGCAGATCGGCGAACTGATCGACCTGGCGCGCGCTTTCCCGCAGGTGCCGATCGTGCTCGACCATGTCGGCGGGCCGATCGGGCTCGGCCGCTATGCCGGCCGACGCGACGCGGTCTTTGCCGAATGGCGTGCGCGGCTGCGCGAGCTGGCAGGCTGCCCGAACGTACACATCAAGCTGGGCGGCCTGGGCATGCGGATGTTCGGCTTTGATGTGCACGAGCGCGCCGAGCCGCCGAGCTCAGAGGTCTTGGCCGGGCTGTGGCGCCCCTATATCGAGACCTGCATCGCCGCGTTCGGCCCCGAGCGGGCGATGTTCGAAAGCAACTTCCCGGTCGACAAGGGCAGCGGCAGCTATCAGGTGTTCTGGAACGCCTTCAAGCGCATCGCCGCCGGTTGCTCGGCCAGCGAGAAAACGGCGCTGTTTTCGGGCACCGCGGCGAGGTTTTACGGGCTGAGCGTCTAGGCCCGGCCGTGACGCGGCCGCGCCCTCTCCGGAACCTGATGCGAGGCTAAGCCGCAGCGGCGGCGTTTGCGGCGGACGCGCCGCCGGCGCGCGCGGGCAAAAACCGATTGATCGCCGAGGTTGGGCTGGCGATGCTGTGAGCGATGGTCGGGTTCCCTCGCCGGCGTGGTGCGTCTTGGGCGATTGCCGCTGCGGCGGTGTTGCTGCTGGCGCGGCCGGCGGCAGCCGACGACCGGCAGACGATCTGCCAGAACATTTCGGACGCGGCGGCGGCTTACGGGCTGCCGTTCGGCTTTCTGGCGCGGCTGTTGTGGACCGAGAGCGGCTTTCGCAGCGAGGCGACGAGCCCGGCCGGCGCCGCGGGGGTCGCGCAGTTCATGCCGCAGACCGCACTCGAAAACGGGCTCGCCGACCCGCGCGACCCGCTGCAGGCGATCCGGCACGCGGCGCGGCTGCTGCTCGAGCTCGACCAGCGCTTTGGCAATCTCGGTCTGGCGGCCGCGGCCTACAACGCCGGCGCGGCGCGGGTCGAGAAGTGGCTTCAAGGCTTGTCGGTACTGCCGATCGAAACGCGGCTCTATGTGCTGGCGATCACCGGCCGGGCGCCGGAAGACTGGGCGGCGCGGCGGAGCGGGGTCGTTGCCGAGACCGCATCCTACGCACTGCCGAGCCTCGACTGCCTTAATGTCAGCGCGCCGGTGCGCGCGGCCGCGGCCGGCGGCGCCCCGGTTTCGCTGCCGCCGCCGGTGTTCCAGACGCGGCTCGACAGCCATCTCGCCTCGGCGATTGCGCTGTTCGGGGCGCTGTCGCGCAACGAGACGCCGGCGCGCAACGAGGCGCCGGGGCCCGCCGCGGTCAAGGCGGCGTGGGGCGGCAAACGGGGCGCCGCCGATTCGCTGTGCGCCGCGTTCCGCGCCGAGGGGGCGGCCTGCCAGGTGTTCGGCCGCTAGGGCCTACTTCGCCGGCTCGCCTTTGAGCGCGGCGAGGCGCTGTTCGACTTCCAGCCGGGCGGGCGCATCGGCGGGCAGTTGCGCGAGCAGCTTGGTGAACAGGTCCTGCGCCTTGTCCTTGTGCCCGGCAGCGGCCTCGGCGAGCCCGACATACCACAGCGCCTCGGCGTTCTGCGGTTCGGCGCCGAGGATCTGGCGCATCAGCGCGGTCGCCTCGGCCGGCGGCTGATCGCCGCCCTCGGCCTCGATGATCGCCTCGGCGTATTGCTGCTTGACCGCGGTGTCGTCGGGCTTGAGCCTGGCGGCGCGGGCATAGGCGTCCTTGGCCTTGGCCGGCTGGTTCAGCACCATGTAGGAGCGGCCGAGGCGAACCCAGCCCTCGGCGTCGTCGGGTTGCTGTTCGAGACGGGCGGCGAGACGGGCGACCATCTGGTCGATCATCGCCTGGCGCTCCTGCGGCGAAGCGCCCGCGGCGGCGCGCGCCGCGGCGGTCACTTCGGTGCTCGACGGCATGTCCTGTTCGCCGCCCTCATCGGCGGCGGTGCCCGCGCCGGCGGGCGCGGCCGGCACCGAAACCTGCGGCGCCGGCGGGCTGGCGCCGGTTGCCGCGGCGGGCGGCGGCTTGCGCACGGCGCCCGCCGAAGTCTTCAGCGCGGCCGGGTCCAGCCCGGCGGTGCGCGCGGTCTCGTCGATCCGCTTGCGCAGCATCGGCAGCCAGTTGGCGTCATCCGGCGAATCGGCTTCGAGGTCGACCCATTGCTGCAGCGCGGTCTTCTGGTCACCCGCCTGCAGCTTGGCGAGCGCCAGGTAATAGCGCGAGCGCGGCGCGTTCTCGGCCTCGGCGAGCGCCGTGGTGAAGTGCTGCTGCGCCTCCGGCGTGACCTTGCCGCCGGCCGCGAGCACCTCGGCCTCGGCCCAGTCGCCGACGATCTCGGGCTTCTGCCCCGAGAGCTCGGCGGCATGGCGGTAGGCGTCGACCGCGTCGGCGTAGCGGCCCTGGCCGATCTCGGCGCGCGCCAGCAGCATCCAGTTGCCGAGATCGTCCGGGTGCTCCTGCAGCCGCGCTTTGAGCTTGGCGATCGCCTCGGCCATGTTGAGGTGCGGATTGGCGGCGCTGTTGGTGTTGGCGGCGGCGGCCGCGGTCTCGCCGCCCGCGGCGGGGGCGCTGCGCGCGGCGAACGGCTGGTCGGCCACGCCCGGCGAGCCAAGCTGCCAGTACAGCGTCCAGGCGGCGAACGGCAGCATGACGATCGCCACCGCGGCGACCGCGAGCGGGGTTGAGGACGATGCGGTCGCGGCCGCGCCCGCGCCCGGGGTCAGCGCCAGGATGCGCCGGCCGATCTCGCTCTTCGCCGCCGCGGCCTCGTCGGCCGAGAGCAGGCCGCGGCCGACATCGCGCTCGATCTCGGCGAGCTGGTCGCGATAGACCGCGAGGTTGTAGGCGTCGCGCGTCTCGTTGCGCCGGTTGCGTACGATCAGCGGCACCATCAGCAGCGCCACCGCGAAGGTGGTCAGTCCAAGCATCGCCAGCGCCAGGCCCATGTTCATCGTGGGGCGCCTCCGGGTTCGCCGCCGCCGTCGAGCATCGCGGCGAGGCGGCGCTGCTCCTCGGCGCTGAGCGGCGGCGGCTCGGCCTGCGGTGCGCGCCGGTGCAGCCAGCGCCGGATGCCGGCCGCACCGGCCAGCAGGATCAGCGCCGGGCCGCCCCACAGCAGCCACGTCGCCACCTCAAACGGCGGCCGCAGCAGGACGAAGTCGCCGTAGCGCGCGCGGATGTAGCCGATGGCCTGGCGGTCGCTGTCGCCGGCCGTGAGCCGCTCGCGCACCAACACGCGCAGATCGTGCGCGAGATCGGCGTCGGAATCGTCGATCGACTGGTTGCGGCAGACCAGACAGCGCAGCTCCTTGCCGATCTCGCGGGCGCGCGCCTCCATCGCCGGG
>JAFAWI010000583.1 GCA_019241915.1 Alphaproteobacteria bacterium | reverse complement strand
GAACTCGAGGACCATTTGTCGGAGGAGGAAGCCGGCCGCGTGCTGGATACGCTGATCAACTGGGGCCGCCACGCCGAGATCTTCGCCTACGACTATGACGACGAGGTGCTGAGCCTCGAAAATTTCTGAGCCTTATGCCGGCGACCGACGCGCGGGTCGTTGCACACCCTATAATAGGTCGATTCGAATGCTGACGGGGATCTTGGCATGCGCCGTGCGTTGCTGCTTGTCGCTCTGATGCTTACCGGTTGCGCCGAGCAATCGGTCGCGACCCCGATCGGCGAGCGGAAATACCGCATCGTCAGCCCCGAGATCCCGGGCGGGGCGGAAGGACCCAACCGCCGCCTCGCCAACCAGCTGTGCCCGGGCGGTTTTCTGCGGCTCTCCGACGAATCTCATAAAGGCGGCGAGGACCGAGCGACCGACGAGCAACGAATGACGACGATCTGGACCATAAAGTGCATCTGAGCCGGCGGCGCGCCGGGCGCCGGATCAGCGCGGCCGCATCGTCGGGAAGGCAATGACGTCGCGGATCGACGGGCTGTCGGTCAGCAGCATCGTCAGCCGGTCGATGCCGATGCCGAGCCCGCCGCATGGCGGCAACCCGTATTCGAGAGCGGTCACATAATCTTCATCGAGCGGCTGGGCCTCATCGTCGCCGGCGGCGCGGGCCTGCATCTGCGCCTCGAAGCGGTCGCGCTGATCGATCGGATCGTTCAACTCGGAGAAGGCATTGGCGATCTCCCAGCCGTAGATATAGGTCTCGAACCGTTCGACAAGCCGCGGGTCCGCGGGATCGGCCTTGGCGAGCGGCGAGATATCGCGCGGGAAGCCGGTGACGTGCGTCGGTTGCAGCAGCGAATCCTCGACCCGCAGCGCGAACGCCGATTCGAGCGAATGGCCCCAGCCGGCGCCGGCGCCCAACGTGGCGCCGAGGGCGCTGGCGGCCTTGCGCGCACCAGCCGCGTCCAGCGCCAGGAAGTCGATGCCTGTCGCCTGTTCGACCAGCTCCGCCATCGAGCGGCGAGGCCAAGGAGCCGCCAGATCGATCGTGGTGCCGCCATAGGAGATCGTGGTGCCGCCGGTGACGGCCTGGGCCAGATGGCCAAGCAGGCCCTCGGTCAGGCGCATCATCTCGATATACCCGACATAGGCGATATAGATTTCGAGCGAGGTGAACTCCGGATTGTGGCGCGGTGAGAGTCCCTCGTTGCGAAAGCAGCGGTTGATCTCGAAGACACCGTCGGCCAGACCGCCGACCAGCAGCCGCTTCAGGTGCAGCTCGGGCGCGACCCGCAGGTAAAGGTCGAGGTCCAGCGCATTGTGGTGCGTCACAAACGGCTTGGCCGAGGCTCCGCCCTGGATTGCGTGCAGCATCGGCGTCTCGACTTCGAGGTAGCCGCGCGCGAGCAGCCAGGCGCGCATTTCGGCGACGATCCGGCTGCGCCGGCGCAAGGTGTCGCGGCTCTCCGGGTTCACAATGAGATCGACGTAGCGCTGGCGGTACCTGAGCTCGATGTCGGATAGGCCGTGATACTTTTCGGGCAACGGCCGCAACGCCTTTGACAGCATCGTGAGCGCCGTGGCGTTGACGGTCAGCTCGCCGCGCGGCGTGCGGCGCACCTGTCCTTCGACGCCGATCACGTCGCCGATGTCGAGCAGCCGCAGTTTTGCGATTTCGTCGTGAGGCAGGTGGTCCTTGTGGCTGAACACCTGGATCTTGCCCGACGCGTCGTGCAGGTCGATGAACATACCGCTGTTGCGCAATGCTCGGATACGGCCGGCGACGCGGACCGTGTCGCCGGTCTCCTCGCCCGCCGGGAGCCCGGCGTAGCGCTGCTCCAGCGCAGCCGCCTCGTCGGTGCGGGCGAAACCGACGGGGTAAGGGTCGATGCCGAGCTCGCGGAGCGCTTCGAGCTTTTGGCGGCGGGCAGCGCGCAGCGGATCCTCACCGTCCCGTACGGCGTCGCTCATGTCGCAAAACCCTTATTTCGCCGCTGCGGTCGACAGTTTGTCGCGAGCGAGGTCGACGATCTCTTTGTGGAACCGCTTCAACGAGCTGTGGTGTCCGACACTGACAATCGTCGGCCGCCAGTCGGCTTCGCGGAGCAGACGGTAGAGCAAAATTTCTCCGGCCTCGTCGAGTGCGGATGTGGCCTCGTCGAGAAACACGATCGACGGCCGCAGCAGCAGCACCCGGGCAAATCCGAGCCGTTGCTGCTCGCCGCCGGACAAGCGTTGCGCCCAGTTGCTCTCTTCATCCAGATGGTCGATCAGGTGTGTGAGGCCCACCGTGCGCAGCGCTCCCGCCAGGGTCGCGCGGTCCGGACGGACATTGCCCGGGTATTTGAGCGCGTCGGCCAGGGTGCCGAGCGGCAGATAAGGCCGCTGCGGCAGAAACAGCACCGTTCCCTCGGCGAGGCGGACGCGGCCGCGGCCGAACGGCCACAGACCGGCGATCGCACGTAGCACGGTGCTTTTCCCCGAACCCGTGGGGCCGGTGATCAGCACCGGGTTTTCGGCGCCGCCGGTCAGCGCGACATCGCGCTGCAGGGCCATGCCGTCCGGCAGATCGAGATCGAGCGCACCGACCTCGACCCCGGAACCGCCGCGCTCTATGGCGATCGGATGCACTTCCTCGCGGGTCGCTGCGATTGCGGCCAGGCGGCCCTGGAAACCGGCAAGCCGCTCGACGACCGCCCGGTATTCGGCGATCGACACGTAGCTGTTGACGATGAACGACAGTGATTCCTGCACCTGCCCGAAAGCCGACACCACCTGCATGAGGCCGCCCAGCTGGATGCGCTTGGCGAAGTATTCGGGCGCCGCGACAAGAAACGGAAAGATCAGCGCGACCTGCTGATAGCCGGACGTAAACCAGGTGAGCCGCTTGCGGCGGCGAATGATGTCCCACCAATTGGCAACGACGCGGCCGAACCGGTTGTCGAAAACAACATATTCGTGCGCTTCCCCTCCGTAAAAAGCGACGCTCTCGGCGTGCTCGCGCAGCCGCACCAGGCTGAAGCGGAAATCCGCCTCGAACCGCTGCTGGTTGAACATCAACCGCGACAGCGGTCGGCCGATCCAATGCGTCAGCCACGTTCCCAGCACGGCATAGATGAACGCGGCAAAGACGAGATAGCCGGGGATCGCGACGCTGTGCCCGCCCCACAACGGCACGTTCAGCGAACCCGACAGGCGCCACAGGATGAACAAAAACGACACCAGCGTGACGATCGAGTTCATGATGCCCATCGACAGGCTGAGCGACAGCGTCGCAAAGCTGTCGAGATCGTCGGCGATCCGCTGGTCCGGGTTGTCGGTCGTCGACTGGTCGATCTGGATGCGATAGTACGCCTGATGACCGAGCCAGCCCTTGAGCGCGCGCTCGGTAAGCCAGCGCCGCCAACGGATATGCAGAATCTGCCGCAGGTATAGCTGATAGACCGCGACCGCGATCCAGCCGGCAGCGATCAGCCCGAAGATGCCGAACTGGCGCCAGAACTCCGACCAGTCGTATTGTTGCAGAGCGTCGTAAAAGTCGCGGTTCCACAGATTGAGCCGGACGTTGATCCACACCGAGACCAGGTTGAGCGCCACCACCGAGGCGAAAAGCCCGGTCGCGCCCCATTTCTCGTCCGACCGCCAATATGGCCAGGCCAGCCGCCACGCCTCCCGGAGAAAGCCTGCCTTGCTCAACCGTGCCCCCGACCTCATCCGTTCAAGCCTCTTCCTCTGACCGTGAAATGACCGGCAATTCCGCCCTCGCTCTACCGAAAACGCCGAGCCCCGCAGCGCTCACTGCCGCGCTGCTCGCCCGCGGCGTGTGCCGCGCGCTGGATCAGCTCGCCTATGCGAGCCTTCTCGAATTCCCGCTCGCCAATGGGCGGCGGGCCGACATTCTAGCCTTGGGCCGGGGCGGTGACCTGGTAATTGTTGAAATCAAGACCTCCGTCGCCGATTTTCTTGCCGACCGCAAATGGGCCGAGTATCGCGATTTTGCCGATCGTTTCTATTTTGCCGTGCCCGACAGCTTTCCGGCCGCGCTAATCCCCGAGGAATGTGGCCTCATAGTGGCGGATGCGTTTACCGCGAGCCTTATCCGCGACGGCATGGCAAAACCGCTGCCGCCGCCGCGCCGGCGCGTCGTGACCCTACGCTTCGCGCTGGCTGCGGCGGGCCGCCTGCGGCGCCACCTCGACCCTCACGGAGCGCTCTGAGCGGCGGCGATCCGCCAGCACCACCGCCAGCTCGCCGGCCGACGCCACGGCGGCGCCGGTTTTGCCGCCGACAATCTCAGCCGCCAGGCCGGCGGCCCGCGCCGCCGCAGGCAATGGCATGCCCCCGCCGAGACCCGCCGCCAGCATTGCGACCGCGGCATCCTCAGTCCCGCTGGCGTCGAAACCGTTGTCCGGAAGGCCGGTTGCGAGCTCGGTGGCGTCATGCGACTCTACCAGGATCATTCCATGGCGGCCGCAGTTCACCACCACGGCGCCAAAAGCGCAGCGTTCGATCAGTGAGCGCGCCGCCGCAGCGACGTCCTCGGCGCGACCCGCTTCCAGTCCGGTCGCGGCAGCCAATTCCTCAGCGCTCAGCGTCAGCACGTCCGCGCCGCGATACCGGATATGGTCGCCGCCCTTGGGCTGGGCCACGACGCGGGTGCCAGCCTCGTGCGCGGTCTTGATGATTTCGAGCGCAACGCCGTCGGTCAGCACGCCTTTGGCGTAGTCGGACAGGACAACGGCGTCGTGACCGCCGACAAGCTCGCGCGCCAGCCGCAACAGATCGTCGCGAACATAGGGACCGAGCGGTGTTGCGCTTTCCCAATCAGCCCGCAGCAGCTGCCGGTCGCCCGCGATGAAGCGGGTTTTAACCGTAGTTTTGCGCTGCGGCTGCACCAGAACGTGGATCTCGGCACCGTCGAGCTCGCTCAGCAGTTTCTCGACCTCGCGGCCGCCATCGTCGTTGCCGATGACCGAGACAAACGACATGCGGCTGCCGAGCGCGGCAAGGTTGCGCAACACGTTGCCGGCGCCGCCAAGGCTGCCCGTTTCGCTGTCGACCGCAAGGACCGGCGCCGTCGCGGCCGG